>CAYWTK010000015.1:0-20264 GCA_964460895.1 uncultured Opitutaceae bacterium | reverse complement strand
CGACGACACAAGGATTTTCAGTCCTCTGCTCTACCAACTGAGCTACCGAGCCACAAAAATGAGCGGTCAGTAAAAGAGTCCGCGAAAGGCCGCGTCAACGGGAATTTGGGGATTTTCCCGTCAACATCAGACCAGCGTCTCCGTGTTCCGGCTGCGCAGGTAAATCGTCTTATGGTCGAGGTCGTGCACGGCTTGGATGTAGCGGATCGTGCGGCTGCGGGAGCGCATGAGGATGGAATACGTCGTCGCCCGGCGGCCGACCACCTTCACGCCGGGCAACAGCCAGCTCGAGGTGATGCCGGTGGCGCAAAAAATCGCGCTGTCCCCGGTGACGAGGTCGGCGGAACGGAAGATCTTCTTCAGGTCCTTCGCGGCCGGATCGTGCGCGATGCGTGCCTTCTCCTCGTCGTCGCGCAGCCACATGCGGAGCTGTTGGTCGCCGCCGAGGGCACGGAGGGCGGCGGCGGTGAGCACGCCCTCGGGCGAGCCGCCGATGCCGATGTAGAGGTCGACGCCGCTGTCGGGCAGCGACGGCGCGATGGCGGCGGTGACGTCGCCGTCGGAGATGAGGCGCAGGGCGGCGCCGACCTTGCGCACCCCCTGGATGATCCGCTCGTGGCGGGGACGGTCGAGGACGACGACCACCACCTCCCGCGGGTTCTTGCCCCGCATGCGGGCGGTCTTCGTCACGATCTCCTCGACCGGCGTGTCGAGGTCGAAGCGCATCTCGGGGTCGTTCGCCATCGCCTGCGCGACCTGCGGGCCGTAGGCGAGCTTCTCCGAGTAGAAGGTCGGGATGTTGACCATCGCCGTGCCCTTCTCGGGGGCGAGCACGCCGGCCATGACGGAGATGGAGTTGGGCAGGCCCTTGGAGATGTTCGTCGTGCCGTCGATCGGATCGAGGGCGATGTTGAACTTCGGCGAGCCCGCCTTCCACGTGCCGAGCCTGTCGCCGAGGAAGATGCCGGGGGCGTCGTCCTTGATGCCCTCGCCGATGACGACCTCGCCGCGCATGTCGATGTGGTCGAACGTGCCGTTGATGGCGTCGCACGCCGCGGCGTCGGCCCCCTCCTTGTCGCCCCGGCCGATCCAGTGCACGCAGTTCAGCGCGGCGTTCTCGGTGGCGCGGACGAACTCGAACTCGAGGCTGCGCTCGGGGTCGCTCTCGGTGAGGCTGGTGCGGGAACGGGGGGAGGGCTTCATCGGCATCGGGGCTGGACGAGAGGAAAGCGGGCCCGGCACCCCCGGGGCAATCCCCCGGATTCCTCGCGACGGTGGGTATTAGGGCGGGCGAAGGGGCGCGAAGCGCCCGTCGCGCCGACCGCCGCGGCTCACACGCGCCGGAAGACGAGCGCGGCGTTCTGTCCGCCGAAGCCGAGGTTGTCCGAGAGCACGGCGCGCACCGTGGCGGCGCGCGCGACGTGGGGCACGTAGTCCAGGTCGCAGTCCGGGTCGGGCGTCTCGAGGTTGATGGTGGGCGGAACGATCCCGGTCTCCAGCGTCTTCACGCTCAGGACCGCCTCGATGCCGCCGGCGGCGCCGAGGAGGTGGCCGGTCATCGACTTGGTCGAGCTGACGAGCAGGCGGCGGGCGTGGTCGCCGAAGACCTTCTTGATGGAGAGCGTCTCGAACTTGTCGTTGTACGGCGTCGAGGTGCCGTGGGCGTTGATGTAGTCGATCTCGTCGGGCCGGAGCCGGGCGTCGTTCAGCGCGCGGCCCATGGCGAGGGAGAGCCCCTTGCCGTCGGGGTCGGGCTGGGTGATGTGGAAGGCGTCGCAGGTGGCGGCGTAGCCGGCGAGCTCGCCGTAGATGCGCGCGCCCCGGGCCAGCGCGTGCTCGAGGCTCTCCAGCACGAGGATGCCCGCGCCCTCGCCCATGATGAAGCCGTCGCGGTGGAGGTCGAACGGGCGCGAGGCCTTCTCGGGGGTCTCGTTCGCCGTGCTCATCGCCTTCATCGAGCAGAAGCCCGCGTAGGCCAGCGGCGTGATCGCGGCCTCGGCGCCGCCGCACACCATCACGTCCGCCTCGCCGCTGCGGATGATGCGCAGCGACTCGCCGATCGCGTGGGTGGCCGTCGCGCAGGCGCTGACCACCCCGAAGTTGGGCCCGCGGGCCCCGAGGTCGATCGCCACCAGTCCGCCGACCATGTTGCTGATCAGGGCGGGGATCATGAACGGCGAGACTTTGCGCGGACCGCGCTCCAGCAGGTTCTTGTGCTGGGTCTCGATGGTCCACATGCCGCCGATGCCGGAGCCGATGAGGACCCCGACGCGGTCGGCGTCCTCCCGCGTCATGTCCAGCCCGGCGTCCTTCACGGCCTGCCGCGCCGCGCAGTAACCGAAGTGCGTGTAGCGGTCGTTCCGCCGCGCCTCCTTCGGGTCCATGTGCTGGGCGGGATCCCAGCCGCGCACCTCGGCGCCGATCCGGCAGGCGTGCTCCGAGGCGTCGAAGAGCGAGACCGGGCCGACACCGCTGCGCCCGGCGACGATCGCGTTCCAGAAATCGGGCACGTTGTGTCCGAGGGAGGTGATGGCCCCGAGGCCGGTCACGACGACGCGCTTGTGCGGCGAAACGGTCTCCATGGTGGGTCAGAGGTGGACCAAAAAAAAGGCGTCCCGCCAGTCCCGAATGTCGGGCGGCGGAACGCCAAAAGGGGATGCGGGCTTACTTGGCGGCGGCCTTCTGCTCGATGTAGGCGATGACGTCGCCGACGGTCTGGAGCTTCTCGGCGTCGCTCTCCGGAATCTCGCCCTTGATCTCGTTCTTGAACTCCTCCTCGAAGGCCATGATCAGCTCCACCGTGTCGAGCGAATCGGCGCCGAGATCGTCGAGGAAGGAGGCCTCCTTCGTGATCTGCTCCTCGTTAACATTCAACTGGTTAACGATGATTTGCTTGACGCGCTGTTCGATGGTTTTCTGGTCGGCCATGAGAGGGGGAGGACGAAGATGAAAAGCTGGTGAAAGGGGCATCACATCACCATACCGCCGTCAACGGTAAAAACTTGTCCGGTGATGTAGCCGGCCTCCTCGGAACAGAGGAAGGCGGTCATGTGGGCGATGTCGGCCGCCTCGCCGAGTCGGCGCAGCGGGATGACGCCCTGGAGCTTCTCGCCGGCCTCGGCCGGCAGGGCCGCGGTCATGTCGGTCTTGATGAACCCCGGCGCCACCGCGTTGCAGGTGACGTTGCGGGCGGCGAACTCCTTGGCGATGGCCTTGGTGAAGCCGATCATGCCCGCCTTGGCGGCGCAGTAGTTGGCCTGGCCGGCGTTGCCCATCAGGCCGACGACCGAGGTGATGTTCACGATGCGGCCCCAGCGCTTCTGGGTCATCGGGCGGCCGATCAGCTTTGTCCAGTGGAAGCAGCTGGTGAGGTTCGTCGCGAGGACGTTGTTCCAGTCGGCCTCGGACATGCGGAAGAGGAGGCCGTCCTTGGTGATGCCCGCGTTGTTGACGAGGATGTCGATGTGGGGGAACTCGGCCAGCAGCTGGGTCGAGGCGGCCGCCACCGCGGCGCCGTCGGCGACGTCCACGGCGAGCGCCTTGGCCTTGCCCCCGGAGGCGTTGATGGCGTCGGCCACCGCCCCGCAGCTCTCGGCGGACTTGCTGACGCAGATGACCGTGACGCCGTGCTTGGCGAGCAGTTCCGCGATGGAGCGGCCGATGCCGCGACCGGCGCCCGTGACGAGCGCCACCCGGTTGTTGAAGGTCAGGCTCATGATGAGGGGGCGGATGGGACGCGTCCGCTCCCGCCCGGGCAAGCGCGAAAAGGACGGCGTCGCCGCCGCGGCGGACGTCAATAGACGTCGCGCAGGTAGCGGTGCTCCTTCTTGAGCCGTTTCACGTACTCGGCCGCCCCGGCCGAGTCGAGGCCGCCCTGCTGGGCGACGATCTCGTGCAGCGCGGCGTCGACGTCCTTGGCCATGCGCTTCGCGTCGCCGCACACGTAGAAGTACGCGCCGCGCTCCAGCCAAGCCCAGAGCTCGGCCGCGGCCGCGCGCATGCGGTCCTGCACGTAGACCTTCTCCGCCTGGTCGCGGGAGAACGCCACGTCGAGCCGCGTGAGCACGCCCCGCCGCTGCCACTCGACCCACTCCTCCTCGTAGAGGAAGTCGGTCGCGCGACGCTGGTCGCCGAAGAACAGCCAGTTGCGCCCGGTCGCCCCGGTGGCGGCGCGCTCCTGCACGAAGGCGCGGAAGGGCGCGATGCCCGTGCCGGGGCCGACCATGATGATGTCGCGCGCGCCGTCCTCCGGCACCCGGAAGTGCGAGGACGAGACGAAGACCGGCACCGGGGTCGCGTGCGGCGTGACGCGGTCGGCGAGGAAGGTCGAGCACACGCCGTGGCGCTCGCGCCCGTTCGTCGTGTAGCGCACGACGGCCACCGTGAGGTGGACCTCGGCGGGATGCGCGCGCGCGGAGGACGCGATGGAATAGAGCCGGGGCATCAGGCGGCGGAGCTGGTCGACGAATTCCTGGGGCGCGAGGCGCGCGCCGGGGAACTCCGCGAGCAGGTCCACGAACTCCCGCTCGTGCAGGAAGGCCGCGAGCGCCTCCTTCGCCTCGGGCGCGAGGAGCGCCGCGAGCCGCGCGCGCTCGGCCGCGTCCGCCGTGCGCGCGGCGAGCAGCTCGACGAACTTCCGGGTCGGCCCCGCGAGCGCGAGCCGCGCGGCCAGCGCGTCCCGCAGCGGCAGGGGGGCCGCGAGGCGGAGGGCCGCGGGCGAGACCGGCTCGTCGCCGGAAGCGCCGAGCAGCCGCAGGACCTCGGCGACGAGCTCGGGCCGGTTGCTCGGGAACACGCCGAGCGAGTCGCCCGCGGTGTAGGTCAGGCCGCTGCCCGCGAGGCTGACGACCAGGTGCCGCGTGTCCTTGGCGGACCCCGTCCGGTTGAGCAGGCGGTTCTCGACGAGACGGGCCGGGAACGGGTGGTCCTTGGAGAAGGTGGCGGGGACGGGCTCCAGCTGCATGGAAGCGCGGTTTGTGGCGGCAGGCGCGTGCGGCTGGCAAGTCCCATCCCCGTCAGGCCCGCGCGGCGTGCGTCATGGCTTTCCCGTTGCCTCGCCCCGGCGCCGCGCCCACCGTCCGCCCGATGGAACCCGTCCGCATCCACAAGCTCATCGCCGACTCCGGCCTCTGCTCCCGCCGGGCCGCCGAGGCGCTGGTGGCGGCGGGCGAGGTCTACGTCAACGGCGAGCGCGCCGAGGCCGGGCAGAAGGTGACCCCGGGCGTGGACCGCGTCACGGTCCGCGGCAAGCCCGTCCGCGCCACGCCCCAGCCGCGCGTCACGCTGGTGATGAACAAGCCGCGCGGACTCGTCTGCTCCAACCACGACCCGCACGCGACGGACGGCACGATCTTCGACCTCCTGCCCCGCGAATGGGCGCGCCTGCGGCTGTTCTGCGCCGGGCGTCTCGACAAGGACAGCGAGGGCCTGCTCATCCTCACGACCGACGGCGACCTCGCCAACCGGCTCATGCACCCGTCGAACACGGTCGTGAAGCGCTACCACGTCGTCCTCGAGGAGCCGTTCCCCGCCTCTAAGGTCGGCCTCCTCCTGCGCGGCGTGAAGGTCGAGGAGGAGCACCTGAAGGTCGAACGGGCGGTGCTGATCGACCCGGGTCCCGACCGCCGGTCCGCCTCCCTCGACGTGCACCTCCACCACGGCAAGAAGCGCGAGATCCGCCAGCTGTTCCTCGCCCTGGGATTCCCCGTGAAGCGCCTGCGCCGCTACCAGATCGGCGCGCTGCGGGTGAAGGGAATCCCGTTGCGCGGGGTGAAACAACTTTCTACGCAGGAAGTCTCCCTGCTCTTCGCGACGCCGCGCCTGCGGCCCGACGCCTCCTCCGCCCATGAAGCCCGCTGAACTCCTTCCCGTCCTGCTCGCCCTGGGCGCCGCGCTCGCCGGCGCGTCCCCCCTCACCCTGCCGTCGGCCACGGCGGTCTTCCAGCAGGCCGACGCCGCCTCGCCGGTCATCACCCGGCTCGCGCCGGGAGCCGCGGTCGAACTCGTCGGCGAGGCCCCGGCCGGCTGGCGGCGCGTCGAGGTCGCGGGCACCTTCGAGGCCTTCGTGCACACGCGCGACATCACCAAGGGGCTCGACGTCCGCGAGGGCGCGAACCTCCTCACCGCGCCGGCCCCGACCGCGCCGGTGCTGACCTCCGCGCAGAAGGACGACAAGACGGAGATCGTCGGCCTGCGGGGCGACTACTGCCAGGTCCGCGTGACCAAGCGCCTGCAGGGCTTCATCGCGGCCCCGGAACTCGCGAACCGACCGGCCCGCCCGCCCGTCGCCGCGCCGGCGCCCGCGGCCCCCGTCGCCGCCGCCCCGAACACCGCCCCGGGGCGGCCCGTCGCGCCGACGAACACGGCCGACCTCCCCCGCCTGTTCAGCGGCACGCTGGTCGTGGCCCGCCGTCCGGTCATCAATCCGAACCCGCCCTACGACTACCAGCTGACCGACCTGGGCGGACGCCGCTTCGCCTACGTGGACACCAAGCGGCTCGTGCTCACGGGCCGGATCGACGACCTCGTCGACAAGCTGGTCACCGTCACCGGCACCGTGCGCAACACGGTGGACGGCCGCGACCTCGTCGTCGTCGCGGAGACCATCGAGGCGCGCTGAGGCGGCGGCCCCCGGTCGGGGCGACCGCGCGTCGGCGAGGACCCACGTGCGCCTGCGCGTGCATTGGCGCGTCGCGACCGTTCACCGGCTTCGCCCAGAGCGAAACGATTAGCCGGACCCGGGGTTGGAGCAATCGGCGCGCACCAACGCGCGGCGGGCCTTGCGCAATCCGCGCCCAGTCCGTTCGGCCCTGACCGGCTACCGTTGGGCGCCAACTCAACCGGCCGGTCCAGACCAAGACGGACCGCAGGGTGCGGTGCGGAGGGTCCGGATTGGCCCGCCCTGCCATGCTGCTCACCGAAGCCCGCCGCCGACTCGAAAGGAAGAAGGCCGCCTCGCCCCACCCCTCCGGGGACAAGCGCCTCGTGATCCTCGACACGTTCATGAAGCGCCAGCAATTCCGCGGCGACGCGCTCATCGAGGTGCTCCACAAGGCGCAGGAGCTGTTCGGCTTCCTCGACGACGGCCTGCTCCTCTACGTCTCGCGCGCGCTCAAGCTGCCGCCGAGCCGGGTGTACGGCGTGGCCACGTTCTACCACTTCTTCACCCTCAAGCCGCCGGGCGCGCACACCTGCGTCGTCTGCATGGGCACCGCCTGCTACGTGAAGGGCGCCGACAAGATCATGGCGGCCGTCGGGGCGCGCGCCGGCATCAAGGCGGGGGAGACGACCCCGGACCGGCAGCTTTCCCTGCTCACGGCGCGCTGCATCGGCGCCTGCGGCATCGCCCCCGCCGTCGTCTACGACGGCGCCGTGGCCCCCAAGCAGACACCCGCGGCCGCGTTGGAGCGCATTCAACCCTGGATCGACCATGGACCTCGCTGACCTCCTGGAGCTGAAGGAAAAGGAACTCGCCGCGCGCAAGCCCTACACCCTGCGCTGCTGCCAGGCGGCGAGCTGCCACTCGTCGGGAGCCGCGGACCTGCGGAAGCTGCTCGAGCAGGCCGTCGCCGCCGCCGGCCTGGCCGACCAGGTCGAGGTGCGCGGCGTCGGCTGCCTGCGGCTCTGCTGCCAGGGTCCGCTCGTGCAGGCCGACCCGTCGGGCGTGCTCTTCGAGAAGGTCGCCCCGGAGACGGTGCGGGAGATCGTCGCCGCCCTGCAGCGGGGCGCGGAGGCGGCGGGCACGCCGGCGGACTCCCTGCCGTTCTTCGCCGGCCAGCGCACGATCGTGCTGGCCAACAGCGGCGTGGTCGACCCCGAGAGGATCGAGAGCTACATCGCCGCCGACGGTTACCAGGCGCTCCACCGCGCGCTGACGGAGATGGAGCCGCCGCAGGTCGTCGACGCGATCGCCCGCAGCGGCCTGCGCGGGCGCGGCGGCGCCGGCTTCCCCACGGGCCTGAAATGGGGCACCGTGGCGAAGGCCCGCGGGGAGCGGAAGCTCGTGGTCTGCAACGCGGACGAGGGCGACCCCGGGGCCTTCATGGACCGGTCCGTGCTCGAGAGCGACCCCCACGGCGTCCTCGAAGGCATGGCCATCGCGGCGCACGCCGTCGGGGCCTCGCAGGGCTACGTGTACGTGCGCGCCGAGTACCCCCTCGCGATCTCGCGCCTCAACCTCGCCCTCAAGCAGGCGCGCCAGCACGGCCTGCTGGGCGCGGACATCCTCGGCACGCCCTTCTCGTTCAACATCGACGTGCGCATCGGCGCCGGGGCCTTCGTCTGCGGCGAGGAGACGGCGCTGATCGCCTCCATCGAGGGCGACCGGGGGACGCCGCGCCCGCGCCCGCCCTTCCCGGCCGAGCGCGGCCTGTGGGGCCACCCGACGCTGATCAACAACGTCGAGACCTTCGCGAACGTGCCCGCCATCCTGCGCCACGGGCCCGAGTGGTTCGCCGGCATCGGCACCGAACGGAGCAAGGGCACCAAGGTCTTCGCCCTGGCCGGCAAGATCCGCCACACGGGCCTGATCGAGGTGCCGATGGGCACGCCCCTGCGCCGCATCGTCGAGGACATGGGCGGCGGCGCCCCCGACGGCCACGCCATCAAGGCCGTCCAGACGGGCGGTCCGTCGGGCGGCTGCATCCCCGCGGACCGCCTCGACACTCCCGTGGACTACGAGTCGCTCGGCCAGCTCGGCTCGATCATGGGCTCCGGCGGGATGATCGTGATGGACGACTCGACCGACATGGTCGAGGTGGCCCGCTACTTCATGGAATTCTGCGTCGACGAGTCCTGCGGCAAGTGCGTCCCCTGCCGGGCGGGCACGGTCCAGCTCCACCAGCTGCTGACGAAGATCGTCGAGCGCCGGGCGACCCCGGCGGACCTCGCCCAGCTCGAGGAGCTCTGCGACCTCGTCAAGCACACCAGCCTCTGCGGCCTCGGGCAGAGCGCCCCCAACCCGGTCCTCAGCACGCTGCGGTTCTTCCGCGGCGAGTACGAGGCGCTGCTCCGCGACGAGGCCGCGCCCGCCGCCCACCGCTGACCCCCCTCCGCCATGGCAGTCAAGACCCTCACCATCGACGGCCGCGCGCTCTCCGCGCCCGAGGGCGCGACCGTGCTCGACGCCTGCCGGGACGCCGGCCTCTCCCTGCCCACGCTCTGCCACCTCGAAGGCGTGCACGACGTCGGCGCCTGCCGGCTCTGCCTCGTGGAGGTCGCCGGCTCTCCGCGGCTCCTGCCCGCCTGCACGACGACGGTGACGGAGGGCATGGCCGTGACGACCGACTCCGACCGGCTCCGCCGCTACCGGCGCCTGACGCTCGAGCTGCTGCTCGCCGAGCGGAACCACGTCTGCGCCGTCTGCGTGTCCAACGGCCACTGCGAGCTGCAGACGCTGGCCCACGACTGCGGCGTGGACCACGTGCGCTTCGAATACCAGGCGCCGCGCTGGAGCGTGGACCAGACCCACCCGCTCTTCGGCATGGACCACAACCGCTGCATCCTCTGCTCCCGCTGCGTGCGCGTCTGCGGGCAGATCGAGGGCGCGGCGACCAAGGGCGTGGCCGGCCGCGGGGCCCGCTCCTCCATCGTCACCGACCTCAACCAGCCGTGGGCGGACGCCGACTCCTGCACCGCCTGCGGCAAATGCGTCATGGGCTGCCCGACCGGCGCCCTCTTCTACCGCGGCGCGACCGCGGCGGAGATGCTGCGCGACCGCACCCGCCTCGAGCGGATCGTCCAAGCCCGGAGACACCACCAATGGAACGCCTGAGATTCGCCACCGTCTGGCTCGGCGGCTGCGCCGGCTGCCACATGTCCTTCCTCGACCTCGACGAGTTCCTCCTCGACCTCGCGGGGCGGGTCGACCTGGTCTACAGCCCGATCGCCGACCCCAAGGTCTATCCGGAGGGCGTGGACCTCTGCCTCGTGGAGGGCGCGGTCTGCAACCAGGACCACGTCGAGCTGGCCCACCGGATCCGCGCCCGCACGAAGGTCGTGGTCTCCTTCGGGGACTGCGCCGTCACCGGCAACGTCACCGCCATGCGCAACGTGCTGGGGCCGACCAACGCCGACCAGGTGCTGCAGCGGGCCTACGTCGAGGCGGCCGCGACCAACCCGGTGAAGCCGGCGCTCGACGGCATCCTTCCGCCCCTGCTGCCCAAGGTCGTGCCGCTCCACGCCCTCATCCGGGTCGACCACCGCCTGCCCGGCTGCCCGCCGCCGGCGGACCGGATCAAGGCCCTGCTCCTCCACCTGCTCGACGGCGCGCCGGCGCTCTCGGGCGCCCAGCTCAAGTTCGGCTGAGCCCACCCGCCATGACCCGTCGCATCGTCATCGACCCCGTCACCCGCATCGAGGGCCACGCCAAGATCAGCCTGCGCCTCGACGAGACCGGCCACGTGGCCGACGCGGAGTTCCACGTCACCGAGTTCCGCGGCTTCGAGAAGTTCTGCGAGGGCCGGCCGCTCGCCGAGATGCCGGGCATCACCGCGCGCATCTGCGGCATCTGCCCGGTGTCGCACCTGCTGGCCTCGGCCAAGGCGGGCGACGCCATCCTCGCGGTGCGCGTGCCGACCGCGGCCGAGAAGCTGCGGCGGCTGATGAACCTCGGGCAGCTGGTGCAGAGCCACGCGCTCAGCTTCTTCCACCTCAGCGCGCCCGACTTCCTGCTCGGCTGGGATTCCCCGCCCGCGCAGCGCAACGTCTTCGGCCTCGCGGCGCAGAGGCCCGAGCTCGCCCGCGCCGGCATCCGCCTGCGGCAGTTCGGCCAGGAGGTGATCGAGATCCTCGGCGGACGGAAGATCCACCCCGGCTGGGCCGTCCCGGGAGGCGTCCGCTCGGGCGTGGACCGCGCCGGGCTCGACCGCATCCGCGCCTGGCTGCCCGAGGCCTTCGCGACCGCCAACCTGGCCCTCGGCCTCTTCAAGCACGTGCTCGAGAGCCACGCGCGCGAGGTCGCGACCTACGGCGACTTCCCGTCCCTCTTCCTCGGGCTGGTCGGTCCCCGCGGCGAATGGGAGCACCACGGCGGCAAGCTGCGGTTCACCGACGGCAACGGCCAGGTCGTGGCCGACCAGGTCGAGCCCAAGGACTTCCCGCGCTACATCGAGGAGGGCGTGCAGTCGTCCTCCTACCTCAAGTCGCCCTACTTCAAGGCCCTCGGCCCGCAGGGCGGCCTCTACCGGGTCGGGCCGCTGGCCCGGCTCAACGTCTGCAGCTTCATCGGCACGCCCCGGGCCGACGCCGAACTGGCCAACTTCCGGAGCTTCGGCCGCGGGGCCGTGACCTCCTCCTTCCTCTACCACTACGCGCGCCTGATCGAGATCCTCGCCTGCCTCGAGCGCATCGCGCTCTACGTCGACGACGCCGACCTCCTCCGCGAGCACATCCGCTCCGACGCGGGCATCAACCACCTCCACGGCGTCGGCGTGAGCGAGGCGCCGCGGGGCACGCTCTTCCACGACTACTGGGTCGACGAGGACGGGCTGCTGACGAAGGTGAACCTCATCATCGCGACCGGGCACAACAACCTCGCGATGAACCGCACGGTGGCCCAGATCGCGCGGGCCTACGTGCGGCCCGGCGCGACGGAGATCCCCGAGCCCCTGCTCAACCGCATCGAGCACGGCATCCGGTGCTACGACCCGTGCCTGAGCTGCTCGACGCACGCGGTCGGGCCCATGCCGCTCCTCGTCCGTCTCCTCGACCCCGACGGCCGGGTCGTGGCCGAGGCCGCGCGCGATTGAGCCCATGGTCCCCGCCCCCGCCTGCCGCCGGCTCGTGATCGGCCTCGGCAATCCCCTCCGGGGGGACGACGCGGCCGGGCCCGCCGTCGCGCGCCGCATCGCGGCGCACCGGCTGCCCGGGGTGCGCGTCATCGAGGCCCGCGGCCTGCTGCCGGAGCACGCGGCCGAACTCGCGGCCGCCGGACGCGTGGTCTTCGTCGACGCCGCGCCCGACACCGCGGTCGTGCGCGCCGCCGCCCTGGCGCCGCGCGCCGGCACCTCGCTCGACCACGCGCTCGGCCCGGCCGGCCTGCTCGCCCTCGCGGAGCTGGCCTTCGGCCGGGCCCCGCCGGCGGCGCTCGTGACGGTCCCGGCGCGCGACTTCGGGCTCGGCCGGCCCCTGTCGCGCCGCACCCGGCAGGCGCTCGCCGCCGCCGAGCGGGCGGTGCGCGCCGGCCTGTGACGTGGTGCTTGCCTCGGGCGGGGCGACCCTTTTCTGTGGCGCCGCGCCAATGCCCTCCAAGATCCTCGTCGTCGACGACCAGCCCATCAACGTCCAGCTGCTGAAGCGCAAGCTCGAGCGCGAGGGCATGACGGTCATGACGGCGTTCTCGGGACGGGAGGCGCTCGACCTGGTGGCCGCGAACAAGCCGGACCTCATCCTGCTCGACGTGATGATGCCGGAGATGGACGGCATCGAGGTCTGCCAGCGCCTGCAGGCCGACGCCGAGACGAAGATGATCCCGGTCATCTTCATCACCGCCCGCACCTCGAAGGAGGGCAAGATCGAGGGCCTCGGGGTCGGCGCGGTGGACTACATCACCAAGCCCATCGACCTCGACGAGACGCTGGCGCGCGTGCAGACGCAGCTGCGGTTCGTCGCGATGAACCGCGAGCTGGTCGAGCTGCAGCGCCGCCTCGGCGAGTCGCGGCGCGCCGCCACGCTCGGCGCGGTCACGCAGGGCATCGCCCACAATCTCAACAACCTCCTCGGCGTCGTCATCGGCTACGTGGACCTGATCAAGGCGTACCACGAGAAGCCCGAGCTGGTGAAGAAGAACGCCCAGAACCTCGAGGACGCGGTCAACCGCATCGTGGTCATCATCAAGCAGCTCACCAACCTCGTGGTGAAGAACAAGCCCGCGCTCGTGAAGACGAGCCTGGTCCAGCTGCTCGAGGGCAGCGTCCGCCGCTACCAGACCGAGTTCCGCATCGAGCAGCCGGTGACGATCGACAATCCCCTCGGGGACATCTCGCTCGAGACCAACTACGAGGTGTTCGAGGATTCCGTCGCCAAGCTCCTCATCAACGCCTGGGAGAGCTACCACGACGCGCCCGACGACCAGCGGCCGATCACGCTCCGGACCTCGATCCTCGACAAGGGCGAGGACGGGCGGCACCTGGTCGTGCACGTCGTGGACCAGGGCCAGGGCATCGGCGACGAGATGCGCGACCACGCGTTCGAGCCGTTCATCAGCTCCAAGCACACGGTCGGCGTGGGCATGGGCCTCACCGTGGCCCGCCACTCGATGCGCAACCTCGGCGGCGAGGTGACGCTCGAGGCCACCCCCGGCGGCGGCGTCACCGCCGTGCTGCGGCACCCGCTGGAGCGCCGCGCGCGCGCCTGAGCGCCGCTCAGGGCAGGACGTCGATCCAGAACGGCGCGAAGACCTCGCGCCCGGCCAGCAGCACCTGCGCCCAGACCACGTAGCGGCCCGGCTGCGGCACGAGCACCTTGAACGTCAGCTCGGGACGGAGGGCGTCGGGCTTGCGGTTGAGGTCGGTCTGGTCGGGGTGGAGGTGCGCGAAGCCCGTGCGCTCGGCGTCGAACGCCACGAGGTGGGCGAACGCGTCCATGATCGGCTCGAGCGGCACCGGCCGCTTCTCCGCGCCGGGGCTGCTGATGCGCAGGCGCAGCTCCGCCTGCACGCCCGCCTTGAAGTAGGGCGGCGTCTCGAGCTCGAAGTTGAAGCCCGCGCCCTGCCAGGTCGTGTTCGTCGAGCGCGAGACGCGCGCGACGTCGCCCGGGACCGCGAGGTCCACCGAGGCGTAGAGGCCGCGGGCGGTCGCCGCCGGCGTGAAGTCGGCGAAGACGCGGTACAGGCCGGGCCGCTGCGGCGCGAACTCGAACACCCACTCGCCCGGCCGCGGGCCCGGCTCCGGATGGAGGTGCTGGTAGTCGTTCAGCGTCGGGTCCACCAGCATGAGGTGCAGCTTGCGCGTGTGCGCGACCAGCAGGTCGGCCGGCGCGATCGGCTTGCCGCTGGCCGTGCGCATCGTGAGCACGTAGCGCGCGGACCGGCCGACGGCGGGCGGGGCCTCGGGACGCAGGGCCAGCTCGACCGGCGACTTGGCCGAGATCACGGGGATGAACTGCGGGCTGTTCGGGTCGCAGAACTCGATCGCACCCTTCTCCTCCACGCGGAAATCCATGTGGTTGAGGTTCGTGCCGACCGGCAGCGAGCGCAGCAGCAGGTAGAGCGCGAGGGCCGCGGCGGTGATGACGCCGACGGCGCGCAGCTGCGCGCGGGTGAGCGGGGGCGGGACGGTGGTCGTGGCCATGGGATCGGAGGGCGGACTCAGCGCTGGAGCCGGGGCAGGAACTCCTGGTTGTCCCAGCGGCTGCCGTCCACGCGGTGGAGGATGCGGCCGGAGGGGTCGATGAGGAGCGTGGCGAGGTTGTGCTTGATGGTGCCGCCCTCGAACTCGCGGATGATGCCCATCTGGGCGAGGAGGTGGCGGACGGCCGCGTCGGGACCGGTGAGGAACGACCAGTTCGAGAGGTCGAGCCCCCGGGCGTCGGCGTAGTCCTTCAGCACCCCGGGCGTGTCGTACTCGGGATCGAGCGAAATGGAGACGAACTCCACGTCGGCGACCCCGGCGGCCTTCGCCGCCTGCTGGAGGCCCGCCATCTTCTGCGTGGCCGCGGGGCACATGGTCGCGACGGGACAGCGGGTGAAGATGAAGTTCATCACGACGCGCTTCCCGCGGAACCGGGCGGCGGTGACGGTGCGGCCCTCCTGGTCGAGGAGCGTGAACTCGGGCGCGTGCTCGCCGACCTCCCGGTAGAGCCCCTTGCCCCGCATCGCGGTGTCCTGGGCCAGGGCCTTGGCCGCCGCGTCCAGCGCGCGCACGGTGACGGTGTCGTCCGGCCAGAGCCGCTCGAGGAAATACTCGCCGCGGCGCTCGACCAGCTCGGCCCGGAACCGCTGGCCGGGCTTGGCGATGGCGGCGTCGCCCGCGGACACGCGGAACTCCATCGTCATCTCCGGCATGTAGCCCGGGATCTCGCTGTGGGTGGCGACGACGAGCTTGGCTGCGGGGTCGACGCTCACGACCTCGCCGGTCACGCGGAACCGCGGGTCGAAGCCGAGGCGCTTCGCCTCCTCCAGGTACCGGGGCGCGGGCATCGCGGCCGGGTCCCAGACCGAATCCGGCGCGAGGTCCGCGGACGCCGCGCCCGCCCCGCCGGCCGGCGCCGGCCGGCACGCGCCGAGGAAGAGCGTCGCGGACATTAGCGCGACGGCGGCGAGGACTGCGGGGCGCGAATACCTCGGGGACATCGTCGTCACCCATTTGCCAAACCGGGGCCTTGTCAAAAGGTTTGCGCCGCCCGTCCCGGACTATCACCTGCCCTTTCCCCGCCGCACCCGCGCCCTGATGAAACGCTCGTCCTCCTACCAGCCCGGACTCGCCTGGTTCGCCACGCTCAGCAGCGTCTGGGTCTTCGTGCTCGTCACCCTCGGGGCCTTCACGACCAGCATCGGGGCCGGCATGGTCTTCCCCGACTGGCCGCTCTCGCACGGGTCGGTCAATCCCGAGGGCTGGCTCACGGACCTCGCGATGTTCGCCGAGCACTCGCACCGCCTGAGCGGCGCGATGATGGGGCTCATCGTCATCGGCCTCGCGGTGTGGCTGCACCGCCGCGAGGAGCGCGCCTGGCTGCGCCGCCTCGGCTGGTGGGCGCTGGCCATCGTGGTGGTGCAGGGGCTGATCGGCGGGAAGCGCGTGCTGCTCGACGGCCTGCCGGTGCCCGGCTTCGAGATGACGCTGGGGCAGATGCTGCGCATCCCGCACGGCGTGCTGGCCCAGGTCTTCGTCTGCGTGCTCTTCGCCATCGCCGCCGGCCTGTCGCGCACCTGGATCGAGCGCAACGGCGGCCTGAGCGGGGCGAGCGCCGAGGCCACCCGGCGCCTGGGATTCTGGTGCCTCTTCCTCCTCCTCGCCCAGCTGTGGATCGCCGCGGCCATGCGGCACAACTACGCGGGCCTCGCGATCCCGTACTTCCCGTGGTCCACGGCCGAGCGCGACTGGCTGCCGCTCGCGTGGGATTACCGCGTCACGCTCCATTTCGCCCACCGCGTGATGGCCGTCGTGCTGGCGGTCGTGATCGGCCTCTACGTGCGCGCGCTCTGGCGCGACCCGGCCGTGTCGCCGTTCCTCCGCCGGCTCGGCGTCGGCCTCCTCGTGCTGCTCGCCGTCCAGATCCTGCTCGGCGGCAAGGTCATCTGGACCGGCCGCAACGCCTACGTCACCACGCTGCACGTCATCGTCGGGGCCCTGACCCTGGCCACGACGTTCCTCGCGGTGTTTTTCAGCTCGCGCACCTCGCTGGACGGCAATTCTGCTCGTCCGGCATGACGTCGACCCCGACCGCCCCGTCCGAAGCGCCCGCGGCCGCGCCGCGCGCGACCTGGCGGCACTACCTCGAGCTGACGAAGCCGCGGCTGAGCGCGCTGTCGGTGTCGACGGCGATGCTCGGCTACCTCGCGGCCGTGCCGCACCTCGAGTGGCTGCGGACGTTCCACGTCGTGCTCGGGACCGGCCTGTGCGCCGCCGGGGTCGCGGCGCTCAACCAGTGGATGGAGCTGGAGACGGACGCGCTCATGAAGCGCACGGCCGGCCGCCCGCTCCCGACCGGCGCGGTGCCCCCGGGCAGCGCGTTCGTGGTCGGCTGGGCGCTCTGCGCCGCGGGGCTGGCGGTGCTCTTCAAGCTGGTGAACGGGATGTCGGCCTTCCTCGGCCTCGCCACCATCGTGGCGTACCTCTCGATCTACACCCCGGCGAAGCGCTGGTCGCGCTGGTCCACGGAGATCGGCGCCATCAGCGGGGCGCTGCCGCCGATGATCGGCTGGGCCGCGGCCGGCCGCTCGAATCCCGAGCTCGGCTGGGCGATGTTCGCCATCCTCTACACCTGGCAGATGCCGCACTTCTTCTCGCTGGCGTGGACCTACCGGCAGGACTACGCGGCGGCCGGCATGCCGATGCTGTCGGTGGTGGACCCGAGCGGGACGAAGGTCGCGCGGCGCTCCTTCATCTGGACCGTGCTGCTGGCCGTGGCCGGCGCGTCGCCCGCGCTGCTGGGGTACTGCTCCTGGTACTACTTCGCCGTCTCCGCCCTGCTCGGCGCCTGGATCCTCTGGCACGCGTTCCTGTTCCTCGATCCGGCCCGGCGCGACGTCCAGGCGCGGCGCCTGTTCCGCGTCACCCTCGCCTACCTGCCGCTCCTGCTCGGCGCGCTCGTGGCGGACCGCTTCCTCTTCAAGCTCTGACGAATCCGCCGGCCCCGCCGGGCCGTAGCCCGGGAACCGACCCGGACCACCCATGACCGTCGACCAGATCCCCGCCCTCAACGCCGTCCTCAACGCGCTCGCGACCGTCCTGATGACGGCGGGCTTCATCCTCATCAAGCGCGGCCGGCGCGAGGCGCACCGCGCGGCGATGCTCGCGACCGGCGCCGTGTCGGCGCTGTTCCTCGTCGGCTACGTCGCCCACAAGATCCTCGTGCGCGGCGTGCACACGCCGTTCGGCGGCGAGGGCGCGATCCGGACGGTGTACTACGCGATGCTCCTCTCGCACATCGTGCTGGCGATGGCGATCGCCTACCTCGTGCCCCGCACGTTCTGGCTGGCGCTCAAGGGCGACTACGAGCGGCACAAGCGGTGGGCGCGGTGGACCTACCCGATCTGGTACTACGTCAGCGTCACCGGCGTGCTGGTCTACCTCTTCCTCTACGTCTGGTGGCCCCAGGCCGCCTGAGGCGGGAAAACGAAAGGCCGGGCGCAAGGCCCGGCCTTCGGCGAGGAAGCGCGGCCCGACGGCCGCGTCCGGTCACTTGACGACCAGCACGCCCTTCATGCCCGCCTGGTAGTGGGCCGGGAAGCTGCAGAGGAACACGTACTCGCCGGGCTCGGTCGGGGCCTTGAACGTGATCTCGTCCGTCTGCTTCGGCCCGAGGAGCTTGGTGTGGGCGACCACCTGGTCGGCCAGCGCCACCGGGAAGTAGTCGGTCGCCTGCGCGGCGATCGCGGCCTTGTCGAAGGCCTCGACGTCGACGCCCTTCTTGAGGAGGACCCAGTTGTGGCCCATCGCGGCCTTCGGCATGGAGCCGATGTTGGTGAAGATGACCTTCACGTCCTGCCCCGCCTTCACTTCGGCGCGGGTCAGGTTGAACTTCATGCTGTCGTTGGCGGTGAACTCGAGGACGGCGACGGCGGACGCGGAGGCGTCGGCGGAGGCGCCGGCGGCGGGGGCGGCCTGCTTGGGGCCGCAGCCGGCGAGCGCGAGCGCCGCGGCGGCGAGGACGGGGAGGAGGAGGGTGCGGGATTTCATGGGCGCGGGACCGTGCCACAACCCGCGTCCGCGCGCAATGACGCGGGTCAAGGATTCGGCCACGCTAATGCGGGGGCGTCCCTCTGCTAATCCGCGAGCGGCTCGCGAGTTGCCGCGCGTCCGCCCGGGGAAAACGGCGCGAATTTTCGGTTGAAATGCCCGTCAAGATGCGAACTCTCCACCCACTTCCTCGGCGGCAGCGAGCAGAGCTGTTGCCTTTTTCCGACACCACATGACCCGCACCCGTCCCGTTTCCCGCCGTCCCGGCCGCGTCCTCGCTTTCACCCTCGGCGGCCTCGCGCTCGCGCTTCTTTCCGGCTGCCAGAAGGCCGCCAACGTCTTCCACCTCAGCGGCCCGCAATCGACCATCGTCACCGAGGGCCCGGTCGCGAAGGCGCAGTACGACGTCTTCATGGTCACGGTGTGGGTCACGCTGTTCATCTTCATCGTGGTCGGCGCGGTGCTCGCCTACGCGCAGATCAAGTTCCGCGCGAAGAGCGCCGCGGACGAGCACGCCGAGCCGCCGGAGCAGAGCCACGGCAACCCGCTGATCGAGATCGGCCTCATCGTCGCCTCGGTCGCGCTGCTGGTGGTCATCGCCATCCCGACGCTGAAGAACATCTGGTACACGCACGACGTCCCGGAGGCCGAGCGGGCGAACGCGATGGAGGTCAACGCCATCGGCTACCAGTGGTGGTTCAAGTTCGAGTACCCGGGCGAGGTCGTGAAGCAGCCGACCGGCGGCGAGGCCCCGCTCGTCACCGCCAACGAGCTGGTCGTCCCCGTCGGCGTGCCGGTCCGCGTGCACCTCCGCACGATCGACGTCATCCACTCCTTCTGGATCCCGAAGCTCGCGGGCAAGGTGGACATGATCCCGAACCGCGCGAACTTCCTCTGGTTCAAGGCGGACAAGCCCGGCTACTACTACGGCCAGTGCGCCGAGTACTGCGGCGAGTCGCACGCCATCATGCGCTTCCGGGTCATCGCCCTCTCGCCGTCCGAGTACGTGAAGTGGCTGGACAACCAGAAGCAGCCGGCCCGCACCGCCACGGCCGCCGCCATCCGCCGCGACAACGAGCAGCCCCGCGCCCGCTTCGCTCGCCTCGCGGACACCGGTCCGGGCTCGACGCTCGCCGCCTCGCCCGCCTTCGACGCCGACCCGCTCGGCGCGTGGAAGGCCAAGCAGCAGGTCGAGCCCAACGAGGACGCCGCCCTCATCGCGGACGGCCGCCGCCTCTTCAAGGAGAAGACCTGCATCTCCTGCCACACCGTCCGCGGCCACGAGGGCGTCGGCATCACCGGCCCCGACCTGACGAAGATCGGCTCCCGCTCGACCATCGCCGCCGGCGTGCTCGAGAACTCGAGCCTCCGCATGCACCAGTGGATCAAGGACCCGAACTACTTCAAGCCGGGCAACAAGATGTACCACGGCGGCTACGTCGACGCGCAGACCAAGCAGCCCCTCTTCACGCTCACGGACGCGGAGATCGACGCCCTCGTCGCCTACCTCCACAGCCTGAAGTGATCCCCGCGGTCCCGGGCCGGCCCCGTCCGTCCCGCCCGCCCCACCCCTCTCCTCTCCTCTCCCATGGCCCAAGCATTGGCTAAGTCCGATTACCACGGCGGCACCGAACACGCCGCCCCGAAGCCGATCGAGCTGCTCCCGCGGCCGACGACCAAGACCGGCCTCGTCGGCTGGCTCACCACCGTCGACCACAAGAAGATCGGCCTGATGTACGCGTTCTTCGCGTGCACGTTCTTCCTCATCGGCGGCCTCGAGGCGCTGCTCATCCGCACGCAGCTGATGGTGCCGAACAACCGCTTCATCAGCGCGCAGTTCTACAACGAGCTGTTCACGATGCACGGCACCACGATGATCTTCCTCGCGGTGATGCCGCTGAACGCGGCGTTCTTCAACCTGCTCGT
>CAYWTK010000014.1:0-45403 GCA_964460895.1 uncultured Opitutaceae bacterium | reverse complement strand
TGCCCGACCCCACCGCCTGGACCCGCCGCCGCTTCCTCGGCACCGCCGCCGCCGCCGCCCTGGCCGCGCCCGCCCTGCCGGCCGCGCTCGCCGCTGCCCGCCCGCCGCTGCCCGCCGGCGCCGCCGCGCTCCTCGCCCGCCTGCAGGAGCCGGTCTTCCCGCCCCGCGACTACCGCGTGACGGACTTCGGCGCCGTCGCCGACGGCCGCACCGACGCGCGCCCCGGCTTCGTCGCCGCCCTGCGGCGCTGCCACGAGGACGGCGGCGGCCGGGTGATCGTGCCCCGCGGGACCTGGTGGATCGAGGGCCCGCTCCACCTCCGCAGCCACACCCACCTCCACCTCGAGGACGGCGCCGTCCTGCGCTTCCGCACCGACGACCCCCGGCTCTACCTCCCGCTCGTGCTCACCCGCTGGGAGGGCACGGAGGTGTTCAACTACTCCCCGTTCATCTACGCCTACCAGGCCAAGGACGTCGCCGTGACCGGCGCGGGCACGATCGACGGCAACGCGCTGGAGACCTTCGTGAAGTGGCGCCCGCAGCAGCGCCCGGCGCAGATGCGCCTGCGCGAGCTCGGCGGCGCCGGCGCGCCGGTGCACGAGCGGGTCTTCGGCGAGGGCCACTTCCTCCGCCCGGCCTTCCTCCAGTTCTTCGGCTGCACCCGCGTGCGCGTCGACGGGCCGACGCTCCGCGACTCGCCCTTCTGGGTCGTCCACGCCATCGCCTGCCACGACGTCGTCGTCCGGCGCGTCACCGTCCGCAGCGCGCCGATCAACAGCGACGGCGTGGACGTCGAGTCCTGCAGCGACGTGCTGGTCGAGGACTGCGACTTCGACGTCGGCGACGACTGCGTCGCCCTCAAGTCCGGGCGCGACGCCGACGGCTGGCGGCTGGGCCGGCCGACCGAGGACGTGCTCGTGCGCCGCTGTCGCTTCAACGCCCCGCTCGCCGGCTCGGGCCTCGCCCTCGGCAGCGAGATGTCGGGCGGCGTGCGCCGCGTCTGGGTCGAGGATATCCGCATGGGCTACGCCAAGACCGCGCTCAACTTCAAGGGCAACCTCGACCGCGGCGGCGTGATCGAGGACGTCCACGTGCGGAACGTGACGGTCGAGAAGGCCGACACCTTCCTGCTCTTCACGACGGACTACCACGGCTACCGCGGCGGCCAGTTCCCGCCGCGCTTCCGGCGGTTCACCCTCGAGGACCTGACCTGCGCGGCCGCGCAGGTCCCGATCCGCGCCACCGGCGTGCCCGCGGCGCGGCTCGAGGACATCACGCTGCGCCGCGTCGCCGTCGCGGCCGCGGCCCAGCCGGCCACCTTCCGGCACGCCCGCGGGCTGCGGCTCGACGACGTCCAGGTCAACGGCACCCCGGTGACCTCGCTGGCCGACGTGGACTGAGCGGCCTGGGAGGAGTCCGGAGGACGTGCGGCTCACGGGTCGTCTCCCCAACCCTCGGCCCTCGGCCTTCGACGTTCGACGCCCGGCGACGCCCCGCGGCGCCGGCGCGCCGCTCCGCCGCCACCCCGGGCTTGCCCGCCCGGCGACGAGGGGAGAGAATCATCGTCCCCGCCCTCCCATGACCCAGCTCATCGACGGAAACCAGATCGCCGCCGCGCTCGTGGCGGAGCTCAAGTCCACCGTGGCCGCCCTTCCCGGGCGCAAGCCCTGCCTCGCGCTCGTGCGCGTGGGCGACGACCCGGCCTCGGTCTCCTACGTGCGCAAGAAGGAGCAGACCGCCGCCGAGATCGGCGTCACGGGGCGCGTCATCCTTCCGCCGGTCACGATCACCCAGGCCGAACTGCTGGCGCTGATCGACCAGCTCAACGCCGACGACACGGTGGACGGCATCCTCGTGCAGTCGCCGCTGCCGAAGCACCTCGACGAGCTGGCCGTCTTCCGCCGCGTGTCGCCGGACAAGGACGTCGACGGCTTCCACACCCTCAACCTCGGCAAGGTCGCGCAGGAGGACCCGAGCGGGTTCGTCGCCTGCACGCCCGCGGGCGTGATGGAGCTGCTCGCGCGCAGCGGCGTGGACCTCAAGGGCAAGCACGTCGTCGTCGTCGGCCGCTCCCTCATCGTCGGCAAGCCCGTCGCCCTCCTCGCCCTGCAGAAGAAGGCCGGCGCCAACGCCACCGTCACGGTCTGCCATTCCCAGACCCGCGACCTGCCGGCGATCACGCGCTTGGCCGACGTCCTCATCGCCGCCATCGGCCGCGCGGAGTTCGTCACGGCCGACATGGTCAAGCCCGGCGCCGTCGTCATCGACGTCGGCATCAACCGCGTGCCCGACGCGACGAAGAAGTCCGGCTACCGCCTCGTCGGCGACGTCCACTTCCCGACCGTCGCCCCGCTCTGCTCGCTCATCACCCCCGTCCCCGGCGGCGTCGGTCCCATGACCGTCGCCATGCTGATGAAGAACACGGTGACGGCGCGCCTGCGGCGGGGCGGCGCGTAGGCGCGCGGACGCGCCGCGTCGAACGTCGAGGGCCGAGGGTCGAAGGCGGGGCGGGCGAGGGGCGCTGGAGAGCTGAGCGCTGAGAGCGGAGCACGGGCAGAGAGCAGGGAACAGTGAGCGGTGAGGCGGCGTTGACGGCTGACCGCTGACTGCTGACCGCTGACGGCTTTCTGCTGAGGGTTGAACCACAGAGGCACGGAGGAAAATGGGGAAGGAGGCGTCAGGCGAAAGCCAGCGCCCCGGCTCTCGTCCTTCGACCCTCGTCTCTCGTCATCGGTCCACCGTCCGCCGCGCCGCGCGGCTCATTGACGCGCGGCCGCCGCGGGTCCACGGTCGGCGCGCGGCTCCGCCGTTCCGATGTCCATGACCCCCCCTTCCCGGTGCCCGCCCCGCGCGGCGGCTGCGGGTGCTCTTGGTGGACGACAACGTCGAGCTGGCGCACGTGCTCGCGACCTGGTTGGGCGCGGCGGGGCACGAGGTGCACCACCAGCCGTCGGGCCACGACGCGGTCGTCGCGATGGCCGACTTCCGGCCCGACGCGGTCGTGACCGACATCTTCATGGCCGGCGGCAACGGCGTGGAGGTCATCGCGCGCGCCACCAGCCTCGTGCCGCGCCCGCGCATCGTCGCGATGTCCGGCGGCAGCCCGATCATGGAGGCCGAGGACTGCCTCGACGTCGCCCGCCGGGCCGGCGCCGACGTCTGCCTGCCCAAGCCCTTCAGCCCCCGCGAGCTCGTCGCCATCCTCGAAGCCGGCACCTGAGCGGTCCCGAGCGCGCGGCCACCCATTCAGCGTTCAGCTCTCAGCCTACGGGCCTCCCGAGCCCCGGACCGAGAGAAAGAGAACGAGAAAGAGAAAGAGAACGATTCCAGGCCACTACTCACCGCCCGCTGCCCACTTCGCCCTACTCGCTACCCACTACCCGCTACTCGCTACTCCCCCCCCCCCGCCCTCCGTCCTCCGTCCTCCTGATCCCGCGCCTCCGCGCCTCAGCGCCTCCGCGTTCAAGTACCGGCGCTCCGCGCTCCGCATTCCGCGCTCCGTGCCCTTCCTCAAAGCGGCAGATAGCACACCGTGTTCGACACGAGGATCATGATGAACACGGGGCAGGTCACGAGCGGCCCGAGCCAGATGCGGCCGGTGAGGCGGAAGAACGCGCGGTGGAACCACGGGAGCACGGCCATGATCGGCACGACGGCGAAGAGCACGTTCACGTAGAGCCAGCCGTCGGTCCAGTAGACGGTGCCGGTGGCGGCGAACCACAGGTATTGGACGAGGAGGATGAGGAGGAGCCCGCCGGCGTTGGCGAGGCCCGCGAGCGCGATGCTGCCCGCCTCGCCCCAGCCCTCGGCGCGGAGCGGCCCGTTCACGCGGAGCGAGTTCTGGATGAAGAAGGGCAGGAACGCCGGGAGGTAGAGCAGGAGCAGGCCGAACAGCTCCGGCTGGAACGCGCGCGCGCCCATGAAGAGGAACCGGTAGTCCACGTGCAGGAAGTAATAGACCGCGAAGAGCAGCCCGAAGAACCCGGCGAAGACCACGAGCGCGAGCACGACGGTCCGTCCGAGCTCGCCGGCCGTGATGCGCAGGCCGAGCTGCTCGGGGACGACGGCGCCGCGGGCGCGGTTGAGCCGGTAGCCGACGAGGAAGAGGAGGAATCCGAAGAGCCCGTTGCCGAGGGCCCAGAGCATGACCGCGTTGTTCATCCGCTGCGGGAAGAACCAGGTCAGCTCGCGTCCCGCCGCCTCGGGGAAGAGGCGCTGCGAGAGCTCCACCGCCGGCATGTACGACACGCACGCGACGACCGCGCCCAGCCCGAGCAGGCCCCAGAAGACGGGGCTGCGGCCCGGCGCGGGGTGCGGGGCGGGCAGCGGGTGGACGAGGACGCGGAACCAGGCCACGCCGCCGAGCAGGAGGCGGGCGAGCGGCACGAGCGCGACGAAGGCGGCGAGGAAGGCGAGCGCGGTGCCGAGCTCCTTCCACATCCACACCTGGTCGTCCGGCGGGATCTCCCCGCCGAACCCGAGCGTGCGCTGGAAGAAGGCGATCTGGTTCGCCGTCGCCTCGCGGCTGTACGGCTGGAAGGGGTGCAGCAGGCGCTCGTTGAAGACCACGCGCAGGCCGCGCTCGGCGCCGTCGCCGTACCAGCGCCCGGACTCGACCTCGGTCACCGGCGCGAAGCCGCCGCCGCGCGCGGTGTTGACCAGCCGCAGCGCCTCGGGGGCGCGGCGCATGTCGCCCGAGCGGAGCTCGTTGCGGTAGGCGCCCTCGTCCCAGAGCGCGTAGCTGGTGCCGACGTTGGAGCGGACCTCGCGCACGATCTCCTCGCTGAACGAGAGCACGTAGCCCGAGACGAACACGCTGTGCAGCCGGCTCGGCCGCTTCTCCCGCTCGGCCATCCGACCGAAGCGCCGTGCCGCGAGGATGGCGGCGTTGCCGCCCGCCGAGTGCCCGGTGGCCGCGATCCGCGTCCGGTCGACGTAGTTGAGCAGCCCCGTGTCCGCGACGAACTCGACCCAGGCGTAGAGCCCGTAGCCCTCGGTCGTGGCCGAGCGCCGGCTGAGCGAGGCGCTGGAGCGGCCCTGGGCGTAGGGGTCGAGGGCGATGACGACGAACCCGCGCCGCGCGAGCTCGAGGGAGATGTTGGAGAGCGCCTCCTTCGAGCGCTGGAAGCCCGGGACGACGAAGACGAGCGGCGCCGGCGTCTCCTTCGTCGCCGTCCGCGGCCGGAAGAGGTCCGCCGCGACCCACTGGCCGTTCTCGGCCGGCAGCACCAGGCCGACGACGTCGACCCGGCCCCAGGAGGACTGCACCCGCGAGGCGAGCCAGGCGCCGAGGAAGATGACCAGCAGGCAGCCGGCGAGGAGCAGGCGGCTGCGGCGGACGGCGCGGGCGGAATCGGCTTCGGTCGGACTCACGGCGCGCGAGCAAACGCCCGCCGGTCGCGAGCGGCAAGGGCCGCGGATGGCGTAGTCCTACGCCGTCGGCCGGAGCGCCGCGAGGAGCTCGGCGGGCGTGAACGGCTTGCGCAGGCAGAGGTCCGCCCCCGCGTCCCGCGCCAGCGCGAGGCAGTCGAGCGTGCCGACGCCCTGTCCGCCGCCCGAGATGGCGATGAAGCGCAGGCCGGGCTGGCCGCCGCGGAAGCTGCGGATCAGCTCGATGCCGTCGCCGTCGGGCATGACCACGTCGGTGATGACCACGTCCACGTGCGTCCGCCGCAGCACGGCGGCGGCCTCGCCGCCCGACGCCGCGCCGATGACGGTGTGGCCCGCGCGACGGAGCCAGTCCGTCAGCATGGTGCGGAGCTCCGGGGAATCGTCCGCGAGGAGCACGGTCAGGCCGGAGGGGCGGGCAGGTTCCATCGCAGGGGGAATGACGCGAATCCCGTCCCCTTCCAAGCCCGTTCCGTCAACCCGCCGGCGGACCGGCCTTCCCCAGCCGCCGCTCCACCTCGGCCACGAGGACCGTCAGCTCGAAGGGCTTCTGCAGCACCTCGAAGCGCAGCTCCTCGGCGAGGACGGACGCGCGGATGCGGCCGAGGTCGCCGCTCATCAGCAGGACCGGCACCCGCGGGTGATGCCGCCGGAGCTGCCGGATGAACTCCGGGCCCGGGAGGCCCGGCATGGAGTAGTCGACGAGCACCATCCCGAAGGCGGCCCCCGCCTCGACCTGCCGCAGGGCCTCGAGCGGCGATTGGAAGGCGAGGACGGTGTGGCCGGCGTGCTCGAGCGCCGCCTCGACGACGCCGAGCACCGACTCCTCGTCGTCCACGACCAGCACGGTGGACGCCGCCCCGGGCGCGGCCGGCCACGCGAGCCCGAGCTGGTGATCCCTCTGGGGGTGCTCCGGCGCGGCCGCCTGCGGCAGGAAGAGGGCGAAGCGGCTGCCCGCGCCGGGCCGGCTCTCGACCTCGACGCGGCCGCCGTGGGCGACGACCACCCCGCGCACGAGCGGGAGGCCGAGCCCGGTGCCGATGCCCGGCGGCTTCGTCGTGAAGAACGGCTCGAAGATCGTCTCGTGCAGCGACGACTCGATGCCGCAGCCGTCGTCCGACACCACGACGCGCCAGGCCGGGCCCGGCAGCGGCGAGGGGTCCGCCGGCGCCAGCCCGATCCCGACGCGGCCCGCGCCCTCGCCGATGGCCTGGGCCCCGTTGACCGCGAGGTTGACGACCGCCTGCTGCAGCTGCGCCGGCTCGCCGAACACCCAGCACGGCGTCTCCGGGACGGTGGTGGCGACCTCGATGCCCCCGGGCAGCGTCGCGCGGAGGAGCGCGTGCGTCTCCCGCAGCAGCTCCGCCAGGTCGAGGACGCGCTGCACGCCGGGATCGCCGCGCCGGGCCACCGCGAGGATCTGCCGAACGAGGGCGGCCGCCGACTCGCCCGCGCGCTGCGCCCGCTGCAGGTGCGCCGCCGCCGGATGGGCCGCGGGCAGCTCCCCGCGCGCCAGCTGGATGAAGCCGTTGATCCCCGTCAGCAGGTTGTTGAAGTTGTGCGCGATGCCGCCGGCGAGGGAGCCGAGCAGCTCGGTCTTCTGCGCCTGCCGGAGGTTCTCCTCCAGCCGCGCGCGGTCCTCCTCCGCGCGCTTGCGCACGCTCACGTCGCGCATGACCGCCACCCAGTGCGCCGGCGCGCCGTCCGGACCCGCGACGGGCGCGAGGTCGATCTCCCCCCAGAACCGCGCGCCCGCCTTCGTGTAGTGCAGCAGCTCGCCGCGGAAGGGCCGCCCGCCCCGCAGGGCGGCGCGCATCTCCTCGAGCACCCGCGCCGAGGAGTCCGCCCCGGTGAGGAACCGCGGGTTGCGCCCCATCGCCTCCGCGCGCGCGTAGCCCGTCGTCCGGCAGAAGCTGTCGTTCACGTACGTGATCACGAGCCCGCCGTCGTCGCCCCCCGCGCTGCAGATGATGACGGCGTCGTTGAGGTGCTCGAGGCAGACCTGGAGCAGCCGCAGCTCCTGCTGCGCCGCGCGCTGCTCGGTGATGTCCGTGTGGGAACCGGCCATCCGCACGGGCCGCCCCGCCTCGTCCCACTTCGCCTGCCCGCGCGAGAGGATCCAGCGCCAGGAGCCGTCCTTGCGCCGGAGTCGGAACTCGGCCGAGTAGGGCTGGCGCCGCTCGAGGTGGTCGGTCAGCCGCCGCGTCCACTCGGCGCGGTCGTCGGGGTGCACCAGCGTGGCGAAGAACGCCCGCAGCCCCTCGCGCGCGTAGTCCCGCTCGTCGTAGCCGAGCTGCCGCAGCCAGCGCTCCGGGAAGCGGCCCGCGTCGGTCGTGAGGTCCCAGTCCCAGAAGCCGTCGGTCGACCCCTGCGCGGTCAGCTCCGCGTTCTCGTGCGCGGCCCGCACCTGCGCCTCGCTCTCCTCCCGCGACCGCAGCAGCGACCGGGCGATCCAGCAGGCGAACGCGACGGTCGTGATGTACGCGGTGACCTCGACCAGCTCCGCCGGGCGCCCGGACTGGAGGAAGGGGCCGGTCCGGTAGGCGAGGCTCGCGAGCGCGAGGCCCGCGGTGAGCGCGCAGCCCAGCGCCGCGCCCGGCAGCCCGAAGCGCAGCGCCGCCCAGACCGCGGGCGGAATCGCGAGGTACGGCAGTTCGAGCCGGTAGTCGTCGACCTGCAGGTCGGCGAAGAACACCACGCCGCCGAGCGCGAGGGTGAGCGCGGCCCAGGCCGCGAACTCCCACGGGCGCTCGCGCAGGGCCGCGGTCGAGCCCAGCGCGAGCAGCACCGGCGCCAGCAGCACGACGCCGAGCGCGTCGCTCAGCCACCAGAGCTGGATCATCGGCAGCGCCGCCGCCCCGTCCATCCCGCGGAGCCAGGCCACCCAGAGTCCGCCGAGCACCGCGTTGACCCCCATGCCGGCGAGCGCGGCGAGGGCGAGGAGCGGGATGTCCCGCGGCCGCCGCAGCGCCGCGTCGAATTTCCACCGCCGCAGCAACGCCACGACCAAAAGCGGCCCGACGACGTTGGCGAGGGCGACGCCGAGCCCCAGCCGCCCATCGTCCGCCGGCAGCGCCGTGAACGCGAGGGAGCCCGCGACCAGCCCCGGCACGCACGCCGACCCGTGCCGCAGCAGGAAATGGACGGCCACGCCGCCCGGCAGCCAGATGAGCGTGAAATTTCCCACGTACGCGGGGAGCTGCATCCCGAGCCAGCCGAAGCCCACGTAGGCGGCGAAGAGCGCGACGCAGGCGAGGAGGTTCGGGCGGCTCATGCGACAGGCAACAATTCTAGCCGCCCCGGCCTCGCGGGAAACTTCAAAAAACCATGATAAGCCCTCGCGCCCGACGGGGAGGCGCCTCGGAACCCCGGCCGTCGCACCGACACCACCGTCCCCGGCCGCGGGCATGCTCCGCGACGAAAAGAAAAAGGCCGTCCAACCCCTTGGACGGCCTTCGTTCCATCCCCAACAGGATGAACCTATGAACGCGGGCCGAGCACGCCGGCGGCGCCGCCCCGGCTCAATCGGGAAACGCCGCGCAGGCCGGAAATTCACCGGCGCGTCACACGGCGCGGGGCCGGTGTGACGACGCGGTGACGACGCGCCTTCGGCGAGTTCGCGCCGATCAGAGACCGGCCGCGCCTCGCGACCGCGCGCGCGCGCAGAACGCTGTCGGGCGTCCCGCGGCCGCGGGACCGACCCCGCCGCGAACGTCGTTGCCGGGTGCGATTCCGATATCGCGCCCGCGCGGCGGCGGGGTCGGGAGACCCCGCCCTACACCGGCAGCGGGTGCGGCTTACTCGGGCTTCTTCTTGTCGTCCGACTTCTTCTCGTCCTTGTGCGCCTTGCAGGCGCAGGCCTTGCCGTCCTTGGTGCACTTGCACTTCTCGCCGCAGGAGCAGGCCGGTTCCGCCTTCTTGGCGTCGGCGGACTTGTCGCCGGCGTAGGCGAACGAGCCGAGGGAGAGGACGACGAGGGCGGTCAGCAGTCGGATCGGGGTCTTCATGGCCGCGGACGCTAGGAGGCCGGGGGGCGCGACGCAATCCCGGCGCGGCGTCGACCGGCCCCCGTGCGCCCAAGCGCCGCGGATCGGGCCCGAACCGTCCCGGGGCGCGGCGCGGTGCCCTCGCGACGGCTGCGGCCGACCCGGCCGGAAACGTCACGCGTCCGTCACGCGCGTCCGCGCCGCCGCCTTGCCCGCGCGGCGCCGCCGGCCCAGCTTGACGCCGTGCACGTCATCCTGATCCGCCACGCCCACGCCGAGGACGGCGAGAACGACGCGGCCCGTCCGCTCAGCCCCAAGGGCCGGCGCCAGGCGCGCGCCCTCGCCCGCCTGCTCCGCGCGGCGGAGGCGTTCGACGCCGGGGAAATCTGGCACAGCCCCCTCGTGCGCGCCCGGCAGACGGCGACCCTGCTCGTCCAGCGCCTCGGCACCAAGGCGCCGCTCCGCGAGGTCGGCGGCTTGCGGCCGGGCGACGACCCCGCCGCGACCGCGCGACGCCTCGGCGACGCCCGGCGGCCCGTCGCCGTCGTCGGCCACGACCCGCACCTGAGCGAACTCGCGACGCTGCTCGTCACGGATCGGGTCGCGCCGCTGCGCTTCAAGCTGAAGAAGGGCGCCGCCCTCCGCCTCGACCGCACCGCCGGCGGCTGGGTCGTGCGCTGGCTCGTCACGCCCGACCTGGCGGGCTGAGGCCCGCGGGCGATCCGCCGACCCGAGTCAGGTCGAACCACGGAGGTACGGAGAGCACGGAGGGGCGGCACGAGCCGCAGTCACGACGGGCACCCTGCGGCCCTTTACGAATGCAGCCGTCACGCCCAGAGCGGCTGTCACCAATTGGGTGACACGGGGCGCGCGGCGGAATCCGAGATGAAGAGAAGGATTGTCGCCATCCGTCCTCCGTCCCCTACCCTTCGCACCTTGGCGCCTCCGCGTTGAAGGCCCAGCGCTCAGCGTTCGGCGCTCAGTGATTCCCGAACCGAGAGAAAGAGAACGAGAAAGAGGAAAGAGAAAGATTCGAGCCATCTACTCGCTACTCGCTACCCGCTACTCGCTACTCACGTCCCCCCCCTCACCCCGCCAGCACCAGCCGCACGGCCGCGACCGCGGCCAGGGCGAGCGAGATCGCCTCGAACCGGCGCTGGTCGATCCGCGCGGCCAGCCGGCGCCCGGCGGCGGCGCCGAGCAGCACGGCGGGCGCGAGCCAGAGGTTCAGCCAGAGGCTGTCCGCGCGGATCAGGCCGAGGTCCACGAGGAAAGGGACCTTGAACCAGTTCACGGCGAAGAAGAACACCGCCGCCGTGCCGAGGAACTCCAGCTTCGGCAGGCGCATCGCGAGCAGGTACACGGTCATGACCGGACCGGCGGCGTTGGCCATCAGGGTCGAGAATCCCGCGAACAGTCCCGCCGCGGCGGCCACGGGCCGGGCCGGCGCGGGCGCCTCGTCCGCGGCCCGCCGCCGCCAGACGAAATGCGCGGCCAGCATCGCGAGGAGGAGCGCGCCGACGAGGCGCGAGGCCCCGGCGTCGGAGACGCGCCCGAGCGTCCACCAGCCCGCCGCGACGCCGGCGGCGGCCCACGGGAACAGGCGCAGCAGGTGCGGCCAGGCGCAGCGGCGCCGGTACACGGCGAGCGCCACGGCGTCGCCGAGGATGAGCAGCGGCAGCACGACGCCGGTCGCGGCCTTGGCGGTGAGCAGGTTGGCGAAGACGGCGACGTAGAGCGCGCCGAGGCCGGGCAGGCCGGTCTTCGACAGGCCGATGGCGAACGCCCCGGCGGCGAGCAGCGCCCAGTGCCAGGCGGCGAGGTCGACGGGCAGGGCGGACGGCATGGCGCCAGCACGCGCCCGCCGCGCCGGGGAGTCAATGGAAGGCCGCGTCCTCGCCCGCCGCGCCGTGGACGGGCGGGGCGCGCGACGCGAGGGCGAGCTCCCGCGGGGGCTCGGTCGCGAGCGGCAGCCGCCGCGTCCACAGGCCCTCCGCCGAAAGGCCCGCGGGCAGCAGCCGGCGCGCGATCGCGGCGCAATCCGCGGCCAGGTGGTCGGGCACCGCCTGCGGTTCGCCGGGTCGGTCCGGATCGAACACCCACGTGCGGCCGTGCCGCGTGTAGACGAGGACGGCGTGGCCCACGCCGGCCGGGGTGTAGAACGCGAGCAGCCGCGCCGCCTCCGGGGCGCGGTCCCGGCGGCACCATTCGCGCCAGCGGGCGACGCTCTCGACGAAGCAGCCCTGCGGCAGGCGGCCGCCGGTCGCCGGCACGTCGCCGTCCGGCAGCGCCACCGCGTCCGCCGCCGCGGGATCGATCGCCGCGAGCAGCGGACGCGGGTCCGCGCGGTCCTCCGCCAGCCGGCCGGCGCGGTGCGAGAGGCTCTGCGTGCCGATGCCCGGCTCGTAGAGCCAGAGCCGCCCGGAGAGTTCGAAGACGAGCGCGTGGCGCGGCGTCCGCGCGCCGTCGGGCGCCGTCCGCTCCCAGCGCCAGACCTGCGACCAGAGCTCGGGCCCCAGCCGCGCCGCGGCCCGCCGCGCGTGCGCCCGGCCGTCGTCGGCCCGGACCAGGGCCGCGAGGAGGAGTCCGCCGAGGAGCCAAACCGCGCGCATCGCGCCCGGAGAGGCGCAGGTCGCGGGCCCGCGGGCGCGGAATGCGACGCCCCGTCGCGCGCCCGCGCCGTCCGGCCGCGCCGCCGCGCCCAGGCGCGCCCGCGTGCGACGAGGGTCCGCACGTCCCCGCGTCCTCCCGCCGCGCCGACGGGACAGGTCCGTCCCGCGCGGGGGACGCGGCGCGGACTCAGTTCAGGTCGCGGTCCTTCCAGTACTTCGTGCCCTGGAGGGTCACCTGGAGGGCGATGCCGTTCTTCGTGATCTGGATGACCTCGACGCCGGGGATGGCGGTGCCGGCGAGCCCGGCGGCGGCGCCCTTCTTGTCGGACTTGGCCGCGGCGTCGGCCTGTCCGCTGAAGTCCCAGCCCTTGTCGAGGAAGTCCCGGAGCGCGGCCTTGTCGTGGAAGATGAAGACCGCGCGGAAATCCTTCACGCCGAGCCCGAGTCCGAGCCCGAGCGTGGCCATGCGCATGAAGGTCTCGGTGTCGGAGAGGAATCCGTTCTCCACCACCACGCCGCTCCCGCCGCCGGCGCTGGCGAAGAGGAGGTTGATGCCGACGTTGGAGAACACCGCGTAGCCCTCCGCCTTGCGCAGGCGGGAGCGCGCGGCGGGGTCGAGCTTGCCCAGTTCCTTCAGCACCTCGTCGCGCGTCGCGAGGATCTCCCGGCGGCGCTCGGCCGGCGAGGGCTTGGCCGCGACGTCCGGTCCGGGCGCGGCGAGACCGACGGCGAGCAGGACGAGCAGGAGGCGGCGGGGCGGGGCGAGGAGGCGCATGACGGCCAGCGTAGGCGCGGGCGGCGCGCTGCCCAGTCGGAATTCCCCCGCCGGGGCGCGGCGCCGGGATTCACCGCGATTTGATCCTCGCCCGCCGCGGTTCGGCTGCGATGCTGGGGACGCCTCCCTTCCCTCCATGAAAAAGACCTCCCTCCTCCTCATCGCCGCCGCGCTCGCGGTGGCCGTGCCGTCGTCGTTCGCCGCCCCCGCCGCCGAGGCGTGGGAGAACTCCTGCGCCGCCTGCCACGGCGCCGAGGGCAAGGGCGACACCAAGCAGGGCAAGAAACTCAAGGTGAAGGACTACACCGACAAGGCCGCGCTCGCCGGCATGAGCGACGCCCAGCTCGCCGCCGCCATCGCCGACGGCGTGAAGGACGAGAAGGGCAAGGACCGCATGCAGGGCTTCAAGGACGAGTACTCCTCCGAGGAGATCGCCGCCCTCGTGCAGTTCATCCGCGCGATGGCCAAGTGACCCGTCCGCGGGTCCCCTGACCCCCGAGGCCGCACGCCCCCGTGCGGCCTTTTTCGTGTCCCCCTCCAAGCATCTTTCTCTTTCTCTCGGTTCGGGGAGCGGGAGCGGGAGCGGGATCGCTGAGCGCTGAATGCTGAGAGCTGAACGCCGAGCTCAAAACGCGGAGAGGCCAAGGCGCGGGGGAGCCGGAGGACGGAGGGCTCCACTCTTTCTCTTTCCTCTTTATCGTTCTCTTTCTCTCCGCTCGGCCAGGCGACCGCTGTCACCCAATAGGTGACAGTGGCTCTGGAACGGCCCGTGGATTCCAGGAGAAGTCCGGTCACTCCGCCGCGTCTTCGGCCCGTGCCCGCAATCGTGCTTTTCTTTGGCCACGAATCGCCCGGATATTCTCGGATGGGACGGATCCATGGCCATCCGTCGTCATCCGTGCCATCCGTGGGAAAAGAACGCGACCGAGCGCGGCGGCCCGCCCCTGCGGGATGCGACTCGATCCCTCGGCCGAACGCTCGCCCCCGGAGATTTCCGGACTAGCGCACGAGGGCCGGACGTGTAAGGTCCGCGCACCCCTGGCCGCGGCCCCGCGGCTCCGTTCCCCATGTCGCTGATCCTGTTCCTCGCCGCGTCCGGCCTCGTGCTCGGACTCGCCTACCGCTGGTACGGCGGCTTCCTCGCCCGCCTCCTCGACCTCCGCGACGGCGCGCCCACGCCGGCGCACGCGCGGCGCGACGGCCTCGACTACGAGCCGGCGCGCTGGTCGTGGCTGCTGCCGCAGCATTTCTCCGCCATCGCGGCGGCGGGGCCGGTGGTCGGACCGATCCTGGCCGCGACCTACTTCGGGTGGCTGCCGGCGTGGATCTGGATCATCGTCGGCTCGATCCTCGTCGGCGGCGTGCACGACCTGATGACGCTGGTCGCGTCGGTCCGGCACGACGCCAAGTCCATCGCCGAGGTCGTGCGCCGCTACATGAACCGGCGCTCCTACCTGCTCTTCCTCGGGTTCATCTGGATCTCGCTCGTGTACGTCATCATCGCGTTCGCCGACGTCACGGCCGGCACCTTCGTGCAGCGCGCCGCGACCGCGGACGCGGCGGCGCCGGGGCCGGCGGTGGCGACGTCGTCGCTCCTCTACCTCGGCCTCGCCGTCGTGATGGGCTTCACGATGCGCCGCTGGAAGCTCGGCGAGGGCCGGGCGCAGCTCGTCTTCCTGCCGCTGGTGGTGGGAGCGATCCTCGTCGGCCCGCTCATCCCGCTCGACCTCGGGGCGCTGACGGGCTTCGCGCGGCCGCAGCTCCTGTGGGACTGGATCCTGCTCGGGTACTGCTTCTTCGCGGCGATGGCGCCGATGTGGCTGCTCATGCAGCCGCGCGGGGCGCTCGGCGGGTATTTCCTCTACGTCGTGATCGTCGTGGGCGTGCTCGGCATCCTCGTCGGCGGCCTGACCGGCCGGCTCGACATCGCGGCGCCGGCGCTGTCGGGCGCGGACCCGTTCCATTTCAGCGGGAGCACGCCGCCGCTGTTCCCCATCCTCTTCATCACGATCGCCTGCGGCGCCTGCTCGGGCTTCCACTCCATCGTCGCGAGCGGCACGACCTCGAAGCAGCTCGACCGCGAGACCGACGCCCGGCCGGTGGCCTACGGCGGCATGATGCTCGAGGCGTTCTTCGCCTGCATCAGCCTGGCGACGGTGATGATCCTGGCCAAGTCGAGCGGCCGCCCGGACCTGACCTACGCGGACGGCGTCGCGGTGTTCATGCACCACGCGACGTTCGGCGTGGTGCCGGTGGACGTGGCGCGGCAGTTCGGCCTGCTGTGCTTCGCGACGTTCGTCTTCGACACCCTCGACGCCTGCACCCGGCTCGCGCGCTACGTGCTGATGGAGATCACGGGGTGGAAGGGCCGGGCCGGCGTGGCGGCGGCGACGGCGCTGACGCTGGTGCTGCCGCTGGTGGTGGTGAGCCTGCCCCCGGCCGAGGTGAACGGCCAGCAGCTGCCGATCTGGCGCGTGTTCTGGAACCTCTTCGGCACCTCGAACCAGCTGCTCGCCGCGCTGGCGCTCCTCGCGGTCACCGTCTGGCTGCGGCACCTCGGCAAGGCCGTGTGGTTCACGCTCGGACCCACGCTGCTGATGCTGGCGATGACGACCTGGAGCCTCGGGCTGAGCATGTCGGTCCACCTCGACCGCGTGGAGGCCGGCCGCGCGGCCGCGGTGCACCACGTCGAGTTCGGCGTCTGCGCCCTGCTCCTCGCCCTCGCCGTCTGGCTGGTGGTCGAGGCCGTGCTGCTCGCGCGCGGCCGCACCCCGTCCGCCCCCGCGCCGCAGGCGGCGTGAGTGGGCGTCTGTAGGGGCCGCGGGTCGGTCCCGAGCCTCCTCCCCGGCCGCCCGCCGCCTCCGGTAGTAACACAATGCGTTACTACCGGAGGCGGGCGCGGGCGACTCCTCGTGGGCGGGCGGGGCGGGGTGTAGGCGGGGGCGGTGGTCGGGACGGCGCGCGGGCGACGAAAGCCTGACGGCTTCCGCTCCACGAGCCGGAAGAAATCCTGACGGCTTCCTCTACGGGAGCCGGGTGGCGGGCGGCGCGGCGCGGCGGCGGTGGAATCGTCCGGCCGCGATCGTCAGCGCGACGCTGGCGAGCGCGGCGGCGAGCCAGCAGAGGCTGACGGCGGTGAAGTCGTAGCTGGCGGCGCCGGGTTGGCCGCTCCGGCCTTGGCCGATGAGCCAGCCGCTGAGGATGTCCTGCGTGCCGGCCCCGACGTAGCTCGCCACGCCGACCACGCCGAGCGCGGCCCCGGCGGCCTCCTTCGGCACGGAATCCACGGCCATCAGTCCGCCGAGGTAGCAGACCAGCGCGCCAATGGCGCAGCCGAACCCGACCATCGCGACCGTGGGCGCCCAGGCCCAGGCGGTCGGCGCGAACAGGAGGAGCGCGAGCGAGGCCGCGTTGAGGACGCCGGCCCAGAACGTCGGCCGGAAGCGGTCGCCGTCGAAGAACCGATCCGACACCCAGCCCGACGCCACCGTGCCGAGCACGCCGCAGACGGAGCAGAGCGCGACTAGTCCGCCCGCCTCCACGGCAGTCCGGTCCCGGCCATTCTCGAGGAAGAACATCCCCCAGCTGTTCACCGCGTAGCGCGTGACGTACATGCACGCGCTCGCCAGCGCGATGCACCAGACGACGGGGTTGCGCAGCACCGCCCGCTGGGCCGCGCCGGTGGTCGCGGCCCCGGCCGCCGGTCCCGGCTCGTCCACGGGGACGGCGGGCCGGTCGCGGAAGAGGAGCCAGATGAGGCCCGCGCCCGCGATTCCGGCCAGTCCCGCCGCCTCGAACCCCGCCCGCCAGCCCCACGCGGAGACGACCGCCGCCGTGAGGATGAAGGTCAGCCCCTCGCCGATGTTGTGGCTCGAGCTCCACAGCCCGTAGGCGGTGCCGCGCTTTCGCCGCTCGAACCAGCGGGTCAGCCCGACCACGCAAGCCGGCGCGCCCATCGACTGGACCCAGCCGTTGACCGCCCAGAGCAGGAAGAAGATGGCGAAGCCGTGCAGCCAGCCGAGCGCGAGGTTGACCGCCGCCGAGGCGAGCAGGCCGAACGCGAACAGGCGCCGCAGGCTGACGCGGTCGGCGAGGAAGCCGTTGGTCAGCTTGCCCACCGCGTACACGTAGAAGAGCGCCGACCCGACGATGCCCATCTGCGCCTCCGTCAGCACGCCCTCGGCGATCACCGGGGTCTTCACCACCGACAGGCTCAGGCGGCAGACGTAGTAGAGCCCGTAGCCGATCGTGGCGGCGCCGAAGACGACCCAGGCCCTCCACGCCACTCCGGATGCCGCTTCCCCCGGTCCGGCCCGGCTCATCGCCGCAGCCCCCGGGAGTCCAGGTAGCGCAACAGTTCCGCCGGGCGGTCCGTCTGGATGATGCTCACGCGCCGGGCCACGAGCCATCCCCAGGTTCCGTCGGGGTCCTCGACCGCGCGCTCGTCGTCATGGCCGGCGTTCTGCTCCGGCCACAAGGAGTTCACCCAGAGCCGGACCCCCCGCTGCGGGATGGAGGCCAGCCGGGCCTCCTGCTCCGGATTGGTGGTCGCGAAAGTGACCTGGATCACCGCCGGCTTCTCGTCCCGCAGGTAGCCCTCGATGATCCGCCAGGAGTCCGGCTCCCGCAGCGGAGCCACGACCATGTAGAGCATCTTGTCCAGAAGTCCCGGGAAGCGGGCGTGCATCTCCTCGCGGGACTGTCGCACCGACATCAGCGCGTAGCGCTCGGCGCGGCACGCCTCCACCACCGCGAAGACCTCGGCCGGATGGTCCGCCGACTTGTCGAGATTCACGAGGGCGCGCCCCCGCACGAGATCGAGCGCCTCCTCCAGCGTCGGGATCCGTTCCGTGGTGGGATGCCCGGTCGCGGCCAGGAGCCGCAGTTCCCGCAATTCGGCCAGCGTGTGGTCCTCGACCCGGCCCGTCCCGGTGGTCGTGCGCTCCAAGGTGCGGTCGTGGATGACGACGAACCGGCCGTCCTTGGTGCGCCGGACGTCGATCTCGACGATGTCCACGCCCATGTCCAACGCGCGCCGGATGGCCGGCAACGAATTCTCCGGCGCGTTGCGCCAGTCGGCCCGATGGGCGACGACCAGGACCCGGTCGGAGGTCGCGTCGCGCAGCGACCGCAGGATGTCGTCGACCCGCGCCTCAAGGGAGAGGAGCGGCGCGAGCAGGAGGGCGAGGCCGGGCAATAGGCGGCGCATGGAGGGGAAGGGCCGAAGCCGGTCGTCGGATGGCGCCGGGGACTAGAACTCGTGCGTGAGGCGGAGCTTCACGTTGGTCGGCGTGCCCGGCCAGACGATGCCGCGCGAGAGCGTGGAGGTGAGGTACTCCGTGTTGAGGACGTTATCCACGTTCAGCTGCGCGGACCACTGCCGCGAGTGGCGGTAGGAGAGCGCGACGTTCACCAGGGTGCGCGCCGGCAGGTAGAACGTCGGCTTCCGCGCCACTCCGGCGACGGTGAAGCCGCTGGCGTCGTCGCCCGCGCGCTTGCTCAGGTGGTCGGCGCTGAGCGAGACGGAGAGGCCCTTCAGGCGGCTGTCGGCACGGAAGCGGTAGTTCGCCAGCGCGGACCACGCCTCCTCCGCCGCGCCCCGGAACTCCTGGCCGAACGGGTTCCGATTCCGGTACTTCGTGTAGGCGCCGATGACCGACAGGTTCTCCGTGACGGCGCCCTGCGCCTCGAACTCCCAGCCCTCCGCGCTGCGGTCGGCCAGGAGGCCGGGAAGCGCGGGCACCGGCGGCGGGAAGGCGAAGTTCGCGGGATTCGGCACGTTGGTGTTGCTCTGCTGGATGTCGTAATAGGAGGCGCTCAGCCGGATGCGGCCGTCGCGCAGCCGCACGCGCACCCCGCCTTCATTCTGCACGCCCTCCTGGGTGGCCGGCCCGCCGGCCGCGATGTTCGCCACGGGCAGCGGCGCGGCGTTCTCGGCGTAGGAGTAGAAGAGCGCGACGTTGGCGGCGGGCTTCACGACGGCGCCGTAGGTCTTGAGCGTGGCCGCCGGCTTGGCCGTGATCAGCCGCGCGGCGACCCGGTCGTCCACCTCGAGATCCCACTCGTTGCGGGAAAGGCCCGCGGTCAGGATGACCCGGTCGCGACCGAAAGAGATCCTCTCGTTCACGAAGACCTGCTGGGCCACGTTGTGGAAGTACTGCCGCCGGGAGAGCGCGCCGTAGACGTCGGCGGCGTAGACGAAGTTCTCCAGGGTGATGGCCGGCGCGGTCGTCGCGAACCGAATGTCGTGGCCACGGTCGTTGTTGTAGGCGTAGCCGAGGAGCGTCTCGGCGGACCAGGCGTCCCGCTTCCACGTGTGGACGAGGTCCGCCTGCAGCGTGTAGCGGAGCGAGCTCTGGTCCGTGAGCGATCCGCTGCGGTTGTAGGTGCGGGAGATGACGACCGGACTCGTCGCGTAGGGTGCGGTCGTGGCGTAGATGATGCCGGGCGTGTAGTTGCCGGTGAGCGGGTCGAACGAGTTGTTGTTGGTGCCGGCGGAGGTCGCGCCGCCCGCGAGGGTGGTGCCGTTGTTGTTCTCGTTGAACTGGTTTCCGTGGCGGGCGAGGACGCGAAGTGCGAGGGAGTCGCCGAGGTTGCTGAGGAGCGTCAGGGTGTTCTCGACGCGATCATCCTGCCGATAGGAGTCCGGGCCGTAGATGTTCAGGTTGCGCGGGATGCCCTGGTAGATCACCGCCTCGCTGGCGGTGCCCACGCTCGGGTCGATGGCGATGCCGTTGTAGTTGCCGATCTTCCAGTTGATGAAATGCGTCTGCCAGGTCAGCTGCGTCGCCGGCGAGAAGCGGTAGGTCGCCATCGGAGCCACGACGAAGAAGTCCTTCGGCATGTTCCAGTAGTCCTCGCCGTGCTGGGCGGCGGCGAGCAGGCGCACCGCCAGGCGGCCGTCGAGGGCCACGCGGTTGAGGTCGAGCTCGACCCGCGACGAGTCGAAGCGGCCGACCTCGATGCCGGCGCTCGAGAAGTTCCGGAAGATCGGCTTCTTCGAGACGTTGTTGATCGTGCCTCCGGGCACGCCGGCCGGCGCGAGGATCGCGCTCGGGCCCTTCACGATCTCGATGCGCTCGATGATGAACGGGTCGAGGTTCGCCTGCGACGTGCTGGTCACGCCGTCGACGGTGCGCAGCGTGGTGAGGAAGCCGCGGATGGTGATCCGATCGAGGCCGTTCGGCAGCGAGGACTCGCTGACGCCCGGCACGAATTTCATCGCATCGAGGATGCGTCCCGCCGCCACGTCCCGCAGGACCTCGCCCCCGATCACCGAAATGCTCTGCGTGGAATCGAAGATGTTCACCTTCACCCGCCCGCCCGAGGTCGCCTCGGTCGGCTGGTAGCGGTCCTCCTCCTGGTTGGCCGCGACGGTGAAGGGGGAAAGCTGCACGACCTCGGAGTCGTCCGCGGGCCCGGGCGCGACCGGTTCCGTCCTCGCGGCCAAGTCCGCGCCGCGGTCGGCGGGCGCCCGGTCCGACGGGGTCGGCGTCCGCTTCACGACGATGGCGCCCGTCTTCGCATCCTCGACCGCGCTCAATTCCGTGCCCGCCAGGAGGCGCGCCAGCGCCTCGCTCACCGTCAACTCGCCCGCGACCGCGTTCGTCCTCACGCCGCTGACCGATTGGACCGGGAACAGGATCTCCCGCCTCGCCTGTTGCGCGAACTGCTTGAGCGACTGCGTCGCGTCGCCCGCCGGCAGGTCGAAGGCGATCCGCACCGCGTCGGCCGCGAACGCGCCGGCAGCGAGGAGAAGGGTGAGCACGAGCGAGGCGCGCATCAGGAAGGGGAAGCGGGGACGGGGGCGAGGGGTCGTCATGGGGTTTCAGAGCCCATGATGCGGAGAGGCCGCGCTTCCGCTAAGGCGGCGCGCGGATTTCAGCGGTGGAGCCGGATCTCCCTTCCGCTGCGCTCGACCTGCACCCCGAAACCCGCCTCCAGCAGGCGGAGGAAGCCCTCGACGTTGTCGGAGCGGAGCGACGCGCTGACCTCGACCTCGGCGAGGTCGGGGTCGGCGATCACGAGGCGCACCGGCGCGTTGCGGCGGTTGAACTCCGCGACGACCGTGCGCAGCGGCGCGGCGGTGAAGTCGAGCAGGCGCGGCTGCCAGGCGAGCAGCTGCTCCATCTCGTCCGCGGAAACGGTCGCGACCTGCGGCGCCGCGTCGCCGTCGAGCGGAACGACCGAGCGCTGGCCGCGACCGAGAGCGGCCACGAGCGGGCCGGCGCGTCCGGCCGCGTCCCCGGCCGCCGGCTGCTCGACCTGCACGCTCCCCTCGGTCACGAGCACCTCGAGCGCCTGGCGCCCGAGGCGGACGTTGAAGGCCGTGCCGACCGCGCGCACCGCCACGCCGCCGGCCGAGACGATGAACGGGCGGGCCGCGTCCTTCGCGACCGTGAAGTGCGCCTCGCCCCGCTCGAGGAGCACGCGCCGCTCGCCGGGGGTGTAGAGGACCGCGAGCGCGGCGCCCCGGTTGAGCTCCGCGGTCGAGCCGTCCGGCAGCCGCCGGATCTCGATGGCGGCCACGGCCTCCGTCGCCGGCCCCGTCCCCTCGGGCGACGGCGGCGCGGGCGCGACGCGCAGCGCGAGGACGAGGATCGCGGCCGCGGCGAGTCCGCCCGCCGTCCCGACGAGCCATCCGACCACCGCGCTCCGCCGCGGCGGGCGCGGCGCGAGCAGGTCGCGGTTGGGGCGCGCGCCGTGTTCCGGACGCCATTCGCCCAGCAGGTCGAGCCGGCGCCAGTGGTCGCGCTGGCGGGCGAGCTCGGCCTTGTGCCGCGGGTCGGCGGCGAGCCACTGGAGGAACTCGTCCTGCTCGCGCGCGGTGAGGCCGCGGTCCTCGCGCAGGACCCAGGCGGCGGCCTCGTCCCGCCGACGGGCATCGTTGGCGTCGGCGGGGTTCATGCGGCCGGCCCGCTCCCGTGGCGGGCGAAGTACTCGCCGAGCTTGCGGAGGGCGATGGTGCCCTGCGCCTCGACCGTGTGCTCCGAGATGCCCATCTCCCGCGCCACCTCGCGCTGGGACAGACCGTAGATCTTGCGCAAGGTGAGGATCTGGCGGCAGCGGGTGGGGAGGGATTGGATGGCTTGGGTCAAGAGTTCGAGTTCCTGGGCGCGCGCCACCTCCGCGGCGACATCCGCTCCCTCATCGAGGATGCCGGCGAAGGCGTCTTCCGTTAACGCGTCGATCCGCGTCACCTCCCGATGGCGCAGCTGCATCAGCACGAGGTTGCGCGCGGTGACGAAGAGCAGGGCCTTGGGCGAGCGAACCTCCCCGGCGGCGCGGGTGCGCAGCACGCGCACGAAGGCCTCCTGGACGATATCGTCCACGTCCGCCGCGGACCGGAACTGCGCCTTCAGCCACGCGCGCAGCAGCGGCTCGTGGGGCTTGAGCTCGGTGGCGAACCAAGCGGCTTCGACGGGGTCCTGCGGGGGCACGGCGGGGGGCGACGCCCGCACTCTCCCGCGAGGCGCGGGCGCGGGCAACGCCTTCCTCCCGGGGCCGCGCGATTTTTCCCTTAGCGGAAATCCGGCCCGCGCGCATCTGAGGCGCCGGTCGCGGCGGGTCCGACTTGTAGGGCCGGGTCTCCTGACCCGGCCGAGAGAGTCGTTTCAGGCAGCGAGTCCCTTGCGACGGTCGTGCGACGGCGGGGTCGGGAGACCCCGCCCTACATGGCCGGGCGAAAAAAAGAGCCGGTCGCGGGGACCGGCTCGGGGAAGGAAGCGGGGGCGGCTCAGGCCTCGTGGCCGGGGAGCTGCTTGTCCACGGACTCCGCGTGGAGGCGGACGAAGGCGGGCACGCCGTTCTCGTACGGCACGGCGACCTCGCCCTGGATGAGCGGGGTGGCGTAGCGGTAGTACTGGAAGTTGAGGCTGACGCCGTCCTCGTTGATCCACTCGCGGGGGAGCTTCTTCACGCTGCCGACGACGTCGGCGAACGTGGCCAGCCCGGTCTCGCAGGTGTAGTGGTCGCCGTCGCCGCGCACGAGGGTGACGAGCTTCTCGCTCTCGCCCGCGATGGCGGCCTTGACCGCGGCCTGGCCGGCGAGGAAGGCCTCGTCGGCGTCGACCTTGGACACGAGGTGCGCGGCCGCGCGCTGGGCCACGCCGAGGCGGGCGACGCGAACCTTGGCGCCGACCTGGGATTCGACGACGCCGCGGAGGTGCTCGCCCACGCCGCCGAACTGGGCGGCGGCGCCGGCTTCGCCGCCCTCGACGGCGACGTAGTTGCCGTCCTTGTCGACCAGGCCCTCGCCCGCGACGACGACGCAGTGCTTCTCGCGCTTGAGGATGCGGCGGACGTCGTCGGCGAACTTGGCCTCGTCGAAGGCGACCTCGGGCACGTAGACGAGGTGCGGCGGGTCGTTCGGGTGGTCGCGGCGCTTGGCCAGCGAGGCGGCGGCGGCGAGCCAGCCGGTGCCGCGGCCCATGACCTCGAGGACGGTGACCACGTCGTGCTGGGCGGTGGCGTCGGCGTCGAAGGCCAGCTCGCGCACCGTGGTGGCGATGTACTTGGCGGCGCTGCCGTAGCCCGGGCAGTGGTCGGTGACGGAGACGTCGTTGTCGATCGTCTTGGGCACGCCGACGACGCGGAGCTCGTAGCCCTGGGCCTTGGCGAGCTCGGCGACCTTGGCGGCGGACTCGAGGGAGTCGGCGTCGCCGATGTGGAAGTAGTACCGGATGTTGTGGGCCTTGAGGACCGCGAGGGCGCGCTCGACGTCCTGCGGGCGCTTCAGCTTCGTGCGGCAGCTCCCGAGGGCGGCGCCGGGCGTGTGGCGGAGGCCGCGGATGGTCTGCTGGGACTCGGCGGCGAGGTCGACGAGGTCCTCGTTGAGGAGACCGACCACGCCGTTGAGCGCGCCGTAGACCTCCTCGATGCAGCTATGGTTGAGGGCCTCGGACACGATGCCGGCCACGCTGGCGTTGACGACCGCGGTGGGGCCGCCGGACTGGCCGATGAGACAGTTGCCTGTGAGTTCTGCCATGGGTGTGGGTGGATTAAAGGGGAACGAACCGAAAAGAGGGTCCACAAAAGGCCGGGGCTCCGGGGAGTGGCAAACCAATTCTCCCCGCGGGGGGCGACCCGCCGCGAACTCCTCCCCCTCCGGGCTCTTTGGCGTTCATCGTTGTCGTTCTTTCGGTTTCGGGAATCCGCCGGGGGCCTCACGAGTCACCACGGGGCCCCCTCGCCTCGCCCGTGGCCCAGGCCTGCCATCCCGTCTTTGTTCAGCCACGGATTTCCCGGATGGGTTCGGATCAAGGCCCGGACCCGTTCCCAATCGTGATGGCCCGCGGCCGGATCCGTGTGAATCCGTCCCCATCCGTCCCATCCGTGGCAAAAGAGGACGCCCGCGCGCGTTCGCGCCGGCCCTCAGAGCAGGGGGCCGGGCTCGTAGTCGGCGGCGCCCTTGGCCTTCTTCACGAGGGGCTGGACGGCGGCGACGAAGGTGTCGACCTGGTGCGGCGCGGCGCCGACGAAGCGGCCGCTCTGCGCGAGGACCTCGCGCAGCTTGCGCGCGGGGAGGCCGATGCGCTTGTCGCCGGCGAGGAGCGCGAGCAGGTCGGCGTTGCCGCCGTTGCGCAGGGCCTTGGCCGCCGCGAGCGCGTGCTCCTTGATCGCCTCGTGCGCGGTCTCGCGGCCGGCGCCGGCCTTCACGGCCTCCATCAGGATGGTCGTGGTCGCGAGGAACGGCAGGTTGCGCTCGTTCTCCGCGGCGATCGCGGCGGGGAAGGCCTCGAAGCGGCGCAGGACGGTGAGGTAGGTCTCGAGCAGGCCGTCGAGCGCGTAGCAGGCGTCGGGCAGGACGACGCGGCGCACGACCGAGCAGGAGACGTCGCCCTCGTTCCACTGGTGCCCGGCGAGGCCGGCGGCCATGGAGACGTGGCCGGCGAGGACGGTGGCGAAGCCGCAGATGCGCTCGCAGTTCCGCGCGTTGACCTTGTGCGGCATGGCTGAGGAGCCGACCTGCCCGTCCTGGAAGCCCTCTGTCAGCAGCCCCGCCCCGGCCATCAGCCGCAGCGTGGTGGCCGCGCTGGCGCCGGCGGCGCCGACCTGGAAGAGCGCGCCGACGACGTCGAAGTCGAGCGACCGCGGGTACACCTGCCCGACCGCGGCGAGCGAGGCCTTGAACCCGAGGTGCTTCACGATGCGGGCCTCGAGCTGGTCGACCTTGGCCGCGTCGCCGCCGAGCAGCGTGAGCTGGTCGAGCTGCGTGCCGACCGCGCCCTTGAGCCCGCGCACGGGGTAGCGCGCGAGCAGGGAGTCGAGCCGCTCGACCGCGAGCAGCAGCTCCTGTCCGGCCATGGCCAGGCGCTTGCCGAGGGTCGTCGGCTGGGCCGGCACGTTGTGCGTGCGGCCGGTGACCATCACGTCGCGGAAGTCCCCCGCGCGCCGCGCCAGCACGGCGAGGGCGGCCACGGCCTTGAAGCGGAGCAGCGCGAGCGCGCGGGCGACCTGCAGCTGCTCGACGTTCTCCGTCAGGTCGCGGCTGGTGAGGCCGAGGTGGATGAACTGCCGCTGGGCGAGGTCGGAGAACTCCTCGATCCGCGCCTTCACGTCGTGGAGCGTCTTGCGCTCGCGCTCCTGGATGCGCTCGAGGTCCACGTCGTCGCGCACGCGCTCGTAGTCGCGGATGGCCTCGGCGGGGATGGGCACGCCGAGGTCGCGCTGCGCCTTCATCACCGCGATCCAGAAGTCGCGCTCCAGCCGGATGCGGCCGCGGGCGGACCAGATCTCCTTCATGGCCGGCGACGCGTAGCGCTCGGCGAGGACGTTGGGGATCGGGTCGGGAGCGGCGGGGGCCGGGGACATGGCGGGCCGAACGGTTACGGGAGCGCGGAGGGGCTTGCCAGCGGAAAACGGGTCGGGGCGCCGCCGGGCGTCCCGCGGCCGCGGGACCGACCCCGCCGAGGCGCGCGCGATTTCGCGGGCGCCTGCCGGAGCGACGTGCGCGGCGGGGTCGGGAGACCCCGCCCTACAACGGAGGAGCGGCCTTCAGAGGAACGAGCAGATGTATTCGCAGAGGCCGGATTCGACCTCGATGGTGAAGCCGGACTTGCCGGGGACGTCGAAGGCCGTGCCGGCGGGGTAGGCCTTGGTCTCCGCCGCGCCGTCGAGGCGCACGCGGCAGGCGCCGGCCACGATCTCCATGCGCTCGGGCGCGTCGGTGCCGAAGTGGTACGAGCCGGGGCGGATGAGCCCGAGCGTCTTCTTCGCGCCGCCGGGCAGGAGGACGGTGTGGCTGACGACGTTGCCGTCGAAGTAGACGTTGGCCTTGGTGCGGACGGTCACGCCGGGGAATTCGGTGGGGAGGGACATCGTCGGCGACTCTGCGGCGGCGCCGGACGCGCGACAAGCGGCGGGCGAGTCATGCGGGGCGCAATCAGTCTCAAGCGCGCGGCGCGGAGTCTCATGGCTGGATTCCCGGGTTGGGCCCACTATGCAACAGCTCCCGGCCCGACCTCGCCGTGCCCCCCCGCCCCCGCTCCCCCTCCTCCGCCTTCCCGGCCGCGCCCCGGCGCGCGTGGCTCCGTCGCGTCTGGCGGGCGGCCCTGTTCGCCGGCGCCGTCGGGCTCCTCGGGATGGCGCCCGGCGCGGCCGGCGCGCCTCCGGCGTCGTGCGTCGAGTTCGAGCTCGAGGTGCGGACGCCGGCCGCGGGCTCGCCCTTCGCGCGCGACCTGTGGGCCGACGTCGCGCTGCCCGACGGCGGGCGCCGCGCCTATCCGGCCTTCTTCGACGGCGGCCGCACATGGCGGGTCCGGGTCCGCCCCGGCGCGCCCGGCACCTACCGGCTCGAGCGCCTCGAGGAGCGCGGGGAGGGCTCCGCCCCGGCGCGGCCCGTCGCGTTCACGGGCGCGACCGAGCGGACGCACGACGGGCCGCCGGCCGCGCCCGCCGTGCGGGTCGATCCGCGCGACCCGACCTCGTTCCGGACCACCGACGGCCGGCCGTTCCTGCCGGTCGGCCTCAACGTCGCGTGGACGGACGGCGACGAGGCCTTCGCGCGCGCCTTCGCCCGGCTCGAGGAGGCGGGCGCGAACTGGGTGCGGATCTGGGTGGTGAGCTGGGGCGAGACCGACCCCGCGTGGCGGCGGGAGGGGACGCCCTCGCCGCCGGCGGGCGAGCTCGACCTGGAGATCGCCCGCCGCTGGGACCGCCTGCTCGCGTCGGCGGAGCGCCACGGCCTGAAGGTGCAGGTCGTGCTGCTGCAGCACGGCCAGTTCAGCACCGAGGTGAACCCCTCGTGGCCCGGCCATCCCTGGAACCGCGCGAACGGCGGGTTCCTCGCGCGGCCGGAGGACTTCTTCTCCGACCCCGTCGCCCGCCGCCACACCCGCACGAAGCTCCGGTACTTCGCCGCCCGCCACGGCCACTCGCCCGCGGTGATGGCTTGGGAGCTGTTCAACGAGGTGCACTTCACCGACGCCTGGAAGCTGGCGCGGCGCACCGGGGACGTCGTCCGCTGGCACGACGAGATGGCCGCGTGGCTGCGGCGCTGCGACCCGCACGGCCACCTCGTCACCACGAGCGCCGAGGACCTGGCGAGCCCGCTCTGGCGGGCCATGGATTTCTACCAACCGCACCTCTACGCCGTGAACGGCCTGGCGCACGTCCGGCGCTTCCCCGGCCTCGACCGGCCGGCCGCGAAGCCGCTCTTCCTCGGCGAGGTGGGCGACGACCACCAGCGTTTCCCGTCCGCCGACGACAAGGCGTCCGGCGCCGGCCTGATGCCCCCGGTGTGGGCCAGCCTCTTCGCCGACGGGGCGCTGCCCGCGCAGACGTGGCACTGGTACCGGCTGCTCGACTCGCCGCGCTGGCCGGAGTTCGTCGCCTGGGCGCGGTTCGTCGCCGCGACGCGGCTGGCCGAGCGGCACGGCGCGCTGCGGGAGTTCCTGCCGGAGGTGCGGACGCCGGCGACGGTGCCGCGCACGCTGATTCCCGGGTTCCACTGGGCCGCGCGCGCGCCGCTCGCGCTCGACCTCGCCGCCGCCCGGCGGCCGGTCGTCGAGCTGGCCGACGTCCCCGAGTACTTCGTGCCGCCGAAGCGCGCGCTGCTGGCCGACGGCCATCCCGACCGGCTGACCCTGCGCCTCGACCGGGAGCGTCCCGGCACGCTGACGGTGGCGCTGACCGACATCGGCGTCCGCGGCGGCCGGCTGGTCGCGCGGCTCGACGGCCGGACCGTCTTCGAGCGCCGCTGGCCCGCCTACCGCAAGGCCGCCCCCGACCAGCTGCGGCCCGACCGGTTCACGCTCGCGGTGCCGGCCGGGCGGCACGAGCTGGAGCTGCGCAACGTGGGCCGCGACGCCTTCCGGCTGCGGGAGATCGACCTCGACGAGACGGAGCCGGCGCTGGCGGCGCTCGGGCGCCGCGGCCCGGACTGCGTGCTGCTGTACCTGTGGCACCGCACCGAGGTGATGGCGGCCCGGCCCGCGACGCGCCTGCGCGGCGAGGTCGTCGTGCCGGCGCTGGCCCCGGGCCGCTGGCGGGTCGCGTGGTGGCCGATGGCGGGCGAGGCGCCGGAGGCGCCGGCCGTCGTCGACCATGCCGGCGGCGACCTCGTGCTGCCCACGCCCGAATTCTCGCGCCACGCCGCCGGCTGGCTCGAACGGCTGCCATGAGGTCCGTCCCGACCCTCGCCGTCGTCCTGCTCGGGCTCGCGTCGCCCGCCCCCGGGTCCGTCGGCGCGTGGGTGAGTCCGGCGGAGGAGGCGCGGGCGCGGGGCGAGGTCGCGCGCGTGTCCGACCCCACGGCCGTGGGCGGCGCCGCGGTGCGGCTGGCCCCGGGCCAGGCGCTGACCTGGGTGGTGGAGGCGCCGGAGGACGGGCGCTACGAGCTGCACCTGCGCTACCGCACGGAGAACCGGTCGGTGGCGGGCGAGCTGGTCGTCAACGGCCGGACGCGCGGCCTCGGCCTCGCGGCCGGCTTCGGCGCGTGGCGGGAGACGCCGCGCGCGGTGACGCTGCGGGCCGGGAGGAACGAGCTCACCTTCGCCGCGACCGCGGCCGGCTTCGACGTCGACGAGCTGCGCTTCGCCACCCACCCGCGCACGCAGCTGCACGCGCGGGAGGAGGCGCCGCAGGTGTCGCCGGCGCGGGCGGCGGTCGATCCGGCCGCGCCGCACGACCTGCGCCTCTTCGTCCGCCGGGCCGGCAACGGGGCGCCCGACGTGCGGATCGCCGGGCGCGCCGTCGCGACGGCGTGGGCCGAGAGCCCGGACGTCGACGACGCCGGCTGGCTGACGGTCCCCGCGGCGGCGCTCGCGGCGCCGGACGCGGGGGCGGTCGAGCTGGTGTTCCCCGGCGGGCCGCGGCTCGCGGTGCCGCTGGCGGCGCCTCCGGCCGGGGGTCGGGCGCCGCTGATGATCGCGACGCTCGACGTCGGGCACGGCACGTGCCGGGTCCTGCGCCTGCCGGACGGCACGACCGCGATGATCGACACGGCGACGGCGGACGCGTTCGCGCGGGTCGTGGCGCCCTTCCTCCGGGCGCACGGGATCGCGCGGATCGACCACGTGCTGATCACGCACTACCACGACGACCACAGCGGCGGGCTGGAGCGGCTGCGGGCCGGGTTCGCGGTGGGCACGGTGCGGGACTACCGGAGCTTCCGCACCGGCGAGACCTTCGACCTCGGCGGCGCGGCGGTGCGCGTGCTCAACGCGTACGACGCGGGGACGGACGAGAACTCCCGGTCGCTCTCGCTCCGCCTCGAGTACCGCGGGTTCGTCTTCACGGACGGCGCGGACATCTACGGCCACAACCAGGCGCGCATCCTGCGGGAGGCGCCGGAGGCGGTGCGGGCGCACGTCTACGGCGCCAACCACCATTTCCACGGCTCGGTCGACGTCTCCTACCTGCGCCGGACGGACCCGGTGCTGTTCCTCGTGTCGGCCGACCCGGCCGTCTACGCGCGCGGCGCGTACAGCGACGAGTTCGTCCTCGACGTGGAGCGGCACCTCCGGTCGCGCGGGTCGCGCCTGCGCGAGACCCTGCTCACGCCCGAGGTCGGGCACGTCCTCCTCCGCGTGGAGGACGCCGACCGGTGGACGTACGAGACCCGCGCGCCGGGGGCGGGCGGGTTCGCGGGGTTCGGGGCGCGCTGAGCGGCGCGCCCCGTCCGGGCGGACGGACGCGGTCCGGGGCTAGAACGCGAACGTGTTGGTCAGCGTCCAGATCTGCGGCGACGGGATGCGGGCGGAGGCGGTCTGGCCGTTGGGCTGGGCGGTGATGGCGATGAGGTCGTCGTTGCCGAGGACGTCGCGGACGTTGAGCTGCACGCTCCAGCGGACCTTGCCGGCGCGGATCTTGCGCGCGTAGCGCAGCCAGACGTCCACATCGAGCTCGTTGCTGCCGTAGAAGGGCTGGTTCACGTCGGAGACCCAGCGTCCGAGCTCGTTCTTCTTCACCCCGTAGCCGATGGCGGAGCGGTCCTGCCAGCGGGCGGCGCCGCCGAGGCTGAAGCCCTGGAGCGGGCCGTCGCGGAAGTCGTAGTTCGTGACGAAGTTGAAGCGCCACTTGCGCAGCTCCTGCACGGCGGAGTTGTTGGCCGCGAGGGCGTTCAGGTAGGGCACGTACATGTTGTTGATCGCCATGACGCCGAGGCGGGAGCCCGTGACGCTGTTGAAGTACGGGATGTCCTCGAAGCCGTTCTGGTCGCGGATGCTGGCGGCGATGATGCCGTCGCCGTCGGTCCAGACGGGGAGGTTGGCCTGGATGAAGGCCTCGAAGTCCTTGCCGTAGTTGGTGCGGAGGGCCTCCTGCATGGCGGCGTTGAAGGTGAGGCGCCAGTGCGGGAGCGGGTTGTAGGTGGCCTCGAACTCGTAGCCGCTCGACTCGGTGTCGGCGATGTTGCCGACGTTCGGCGGGCGGGTGGCGGTCCACGAGCCGCCGCTGCGGGAGATGTTCCAGGACTTGGCCAGGAGCGGGTCGACCGGCCGCAGCCACTCCGCGTCGGTGCGGGCGGCGAACCAGGCGTCGCGCGCGTTGCGCTCCGCGGTGGTGAGGCCCGGGTTGGCCTGCGTCGTGTTGGTCAGGCCGGCGCGGAGCGGCAGGTAGTTGGCGTCGCCGGGCTTGAAGCCGAACCAGCGGTTGATGAGGACCTCGGAGGTGTTCGAGCCGCGGAGGCCGTTCATCGCGCGGACGATGTCGTTGCCGGGCCAGAACGTGTTGTAGAAGGTGGCGCTGTCGTTGGCCTGCTTCGTCTCGTAGCGGATGGCGCGGAGCACGAACTTGTTGTCGGCGAACGAGAGCGTGACGCCGTAGTCCTTGGTCGAGCCCGCCGGCGGCGAGAAGGGGCGGCCGTAGACGTCGGCGACGGTGGACGAGGGCCGGAAGTTCTCCGACTCGTTGTACGAGACGCTGACGTCCATGCCGAGCGGGAGCCGGCGCCGCACGAAGTCGGGGGCGTGACCGACCACGCTCCAGCTGACGGTCCGGTCCTTGGCGTAGATGTTGGGCGTGCCGGGGTAGGTCCAGTTCGGGTCGAAGGGGTTGACCTGGCCGGTGACGGGCACGGTGAGCGGCGGGCCGGCGTCGCGGAGGGCGAACTCGTCCTCGCGCCAGCCGACGATGCCGACGAGCTTCCGGTCGAGGAGGAAGCCCTGCCAGATGGCGGAGTAGCTCTTCGTCTTGGACAGGGACCGGTTGGCGTTGGAGTAGAGCTTGTCGAGGTCCCGCTCGGGCGTGATCACGCTGACGGGGACGCGCACCCAGGTGTCGGTGCGGTTGTCGAAGAGGAGGGCGGTGCCGGTGGAGAGCGGCTCGTGGAGCGAGGTGAGGTTGGAGACGTTGGCGCCCGCGGCGGAGCTGAGGCCGGCGAGGGAGCCGCCGAGGTAGTGGATGGCGGCGTAGCCCGGGTAGGACGTGGCGCTGGCGCTGTCGGCGTAGACGTTCTGGTCGAGCGTGTAGGCGTAGCCCTGGTGCGTGCGCGAGAGGCGCTCCATCTCCTGGTCGCTGTAGACGCCGGTGAAGACGTGGCGGCCGAGGTGGCGGAGCCAGGACTTCCGCTTGGTCAGGTCGGCGGTGGCGTAGGCGGTGGCGCGGAAGGCCTCGCGGTCGGTGTCGACCATGTAGTTGCCGATGGAGTCGGAGGCGAAGTACGGGCGGCCGAAGTTCGGGTTGGGCGAGCCGTCCACGAGCCGCGTCTGCATGTCGACGTGGATCATGGCGGCGTCGAAGCCGATCAGGCTGCGGTTGCGGCGCGAGTGGTCCTGCCGGTCGTAGGCGACCTCGACGCCGACGACGTCGCGGAGGAAGGTCTGGCGGGCGACGACGTTGAAGGCCTGGAAGTCGGCGAACTCGCGCTTGTTCGGGCCGTCGAGCAGCTTGTCGTAGAAGTTGTAGACGGAGGGGTCGCGGATCTCCTGGTACTTCCACAGGCCGGCGTAGGCCTCGCCCGGGGGCGCGAAGATCCGGTTGAGGAAGAAGTTCGGGTTGTTGCCGGCCGCGGTGTAGTTGTACACGCCGAACCACTGGGTGAAGTTGGGCGTGCCGCCGCGGCTCATCATGAACGGCGGGACGCCGTTGCCGCCCTGCGTCGCGGACGCGGGGTCGACGAACACGGCGCCGACCTGGCCGAACCAGCGGCCCGCGGAGCCGAGGTGGGCGGCGAGCAGCGGGTTGTTGGTGACGTTCGACGGCTGGGTGGGGTCGAGCGCGACCTTGCCGAGCACGTCGAACCAGACCGAGAGGCCGTCGGCGGGCGGGTTGACGCGCGGGCGGTTGGCCGTGATGTCGCCGTCCTCGTAGCTGACCTGGATCTGCGTGAAGCCGTCCTTCACGAGGCGGGGCTCCCACCGCACCGCGGCGTAGAGCCGGCGGTCGTCCTCGAACGCGGGCTCCTGGCGGAAGTTCTCCTGGTCGTTGAGGCCGATGACGCGGATGCCGAGCCGGTCCTTGAGGAGCATCTGGTTCACGTCGAGGACCTCGCGGTGCGAGCCGTAGCGGCCGACCGCCGAGCTGAACGTGTAGCCATTCCGCCGGAGGTTCGGCGTCTTGAGCTGGTTGTTGATGATGCCGGCCGGGCTCCCGAGGCCGAAGAGGATGGCGTTCGCGCCGCGGGAGATGTCGATGCGCTCCGTGTTGTAGGAGTCCATCCCGATGTCGGTGGAGAAGAAGTCGCGCGTCAGGTCCGCGCCGCTCAGGCCGCGCACGCGGGTCATGGAGTTCGGGCTGACGAGCCCGTCCTCGGGGTTGGAGAAGCCCTGGCCGCCCGTCGTGCCGGAGTAGTTGCCGCCCATGCCGGCGGCCTCGGTGCCGGTGGTGTAGACGAGGACGTCCTTGGCGCTGGTCGAGGCGGTGTCGGCGAGGAACTGCGCGTTGACCACCGAGATGGCGGCGCCGACGTCGCGGAGCTCGGTGCGGAGGCGCGTGCCGGCCAGCGTGGACGTCGCCTGGTAGCCGCGGTCGGGTTCGGCCTCGACCGAGAAGGGCGCGAGCTGGACGAACTCCTCGTCCTCCTCCTTCGCCGGCTCCAGCGGGAGCGGCTGCGGCGCGGGCGCGGCGTCGCGCGGCGCGGGCCGGGCGGGCGCCACGGCCTGCGCGAAGCCGGTCAGGCCGCAGGCGAGCAGCGCGAGCCAGGCGACGAGGGTCCGGGCGGCGCCGGAGAGGAGGGGGAGACGGGGGTGCATCATGGGGAGAGTCGGGGTCGCCGGGGTCGGAGGGCGGGGCGCGGGGGCCGCCGCGTCGGCCGGTCCCGGGTCCGGGTCATCCCGGCGGGGCGCGGCGCGCGGACAGGGGGGAGGGGTTGGGTGCCGCGAAGCTACCCTGCCGGCCCGCGTTCGGAAATGAGTTCGGTTTCCCGGTGGTTGAGAATCTTTCCGCCGGGACCGGACGCGGTCCCCGGAGCGGCGCCCGAGCGGAAAACGTCACACCTGCACCTTGCGGCGGAACGCGCCGGGGGAGTCGCCCGTGAGACGCTTGAACACCACGCACATGTACTCCACGTGCTCGAAGCCGGTGAGCTCGGCGATCTTCTTCATCGGGAAATCCGTCTCGAAGAGCAGCTGCTTGATCTTCGCGACCTGCACGCGGCGGATCTCGGCCTGCGGGGAGCGGCCGAGCATGCGCCGGAACTTGCGCTCGAGCTGGCCGCGCGAGGCGAAGGCCGCCTTCAGCACCTGCTCGACGGAGATGCCGTGGCAGGCGTGCTCGCGGATGTAGCTCAGCGCGGCGGCCATGCTGCGGTCGGTGATGGCGAGCACGTCGGTGGAGTGGCGCGTGACGACGGCGACGGGCTCGACGCGCAGGTCGAGCGTCGCCGGCGGCCGCTGCTCCATCAGCTGCGCCAGGGTCTCGGCCGCGAGGTAGCCGGACTGGAAGGGGTTGGTGGCGACGCTCGAGAGCGGGGGGTACGCGAGCTCGCAGCGGATCGTGTCGTTGTTGCAGCCGAGCACGGCGACCTCCTCCGGCACCAGCAGGCCCGCGGCCTGCGCGGCGCTCACCACCTGCAGCGCGCGCATGTCGTTGCAGGCCATGACGCCGACGGGCTTGGGCAGGCGGCCGATCCACGCGGCGAGCGCGGAGGTCTGCCGCTCGTCCCAGAAGGGCGTCAGGTCGCCCGGGTAGTCGACGTCGAACACGTGGCAGGAGTGCCCGGCGAGCGCGAGCGCCTCGACGAAGCCGTCGCGCCGCTCGCAGGCCCAGCCGTCGTTGCGGAAGCCGCAGAAGGCGAAGTGGTGGTGCCCGCGCTCGAGGAAGTGCTCCGCCCCGAGGTGGCCGAGCGCCTGGTTGTCGGGGCGGATCTTGGGCACGCCGGGGAAGGGCGCGGTGTCGTTCAGGTCCACCAGCGGCAGCCCCAGCTCGCGGCAGGCCTGCGCCAGCGCCGGCGTGGTGTGGCGGCTGATGACGCCATCCCAGCGCTTGCTGCGCAGCCAGCGGGGGTCGTTCTCGGCCTTGGCCTCGTCGTCGAGGAACGCGGCCCAGGGCCGGTGCGTGCGCTCGTAGTGCGCGACGCCCTTGAGCATCGCGTTGCACTCCTCGAAGCGGGTGAGGAAGACGAGCAGGACCTGGGCCTTCACGGGGCGAGCGTGGGAAGGGCCCCGGCGGCTGGCAAGGGCCGCGCGCGCGCGGTCACACGGCGCCGCGCCGCGCCTCGAGCTCGCGGCGGATGGCGTGCACCCGCTCGACGCCGAGCGGGTAGCGCAGGAGGATGACGAGGGCGAGCGAGAGGCCGACGACCGGGATGCTCGCGAGCATCACGCGGATGAGGAGGATCGTGTCGGGCGACTGGACGGCGAGCTTCGCGTCGAAGCCCGTCGCATCGAGCACGAAGCCGGCCGCGCCGGCGCCGAGCGACATCCCGACCTTGCTGATCCACGAGCCGCAGGCGGAGAACGCGCCCTCGCGCCGCTTGCCCGTCTGCAGCTCGTCGTAGTCGATGATGTCGGCGCCCATCGCCGGCAGCAGCATCCAGAAGCCGCCGCCGGCGAAGCCGATGCCGCCGGAGGCGACGACCTGCAGCCACGGCGCGGCCGGGGTGTAGAGCCACCACGTGCCCCCGAAGGCCGCGAGGCCGGCCCCGATCGCGACCGCGGCGGCGCGGTGCTTGCCGAACCGGCGGGCGAGGAACGCGAAGACCGGCGCGGCGAGGAAGCCGCCGGCCATGTAGGCGATGCCCATCCGCGCGTTCCACCAGTTGCCGGCCACGGTGTCGCCGCCGCACACCACGTAGACGGTGGCGTAGTAGCCGAGGGCGCCGACCATGCTCGTGCCGGTGGCGAACGCCAGGGTCATGCCGAGCTGCAGGCGGAAGGGCGCGCAGCGCAGCGCCTCGTAGAACGACTCGCGCAGGCGCACCCGCGCCTGGCCCTGGACGACGAGGTGCTCGTAGTAGCGCTCGCGCACGCCGAGGAAGAGGACGACGCCGATGACCATCATCAGCACGCCGAGGCCCGCGCAGTAGACCTGCGCGCCGAGCAGCGTGTTCTGCCGGCCCGTGGCCGGGTCGGTGAACCAGGCGAGGGTCGTGAACGGCAGCGCGAAGTACAGCGCCAGCTCCGCGACCTTCTGCAGCGCGCCGCGGATCGACATCACGCTCGTGCGCTCGTCGTAGTCCGGGGTGAGCTCCGCCCCCAGGCTCTGGTACGGCATGTTGAAGCAGCTCATCAGCGGCACGTAGAGCAGCGCGGTCGTGAGCATGAACCAGAAGAGCTGCGTGGGGCTCCACGCCGGGGGGGCGAGGAACAGCACGGGCAGGCCGAGCCCCGAGAGGACGGCGCCGAGGAGGATGTACGGCCGGCGCCGGCCGAAGCGCGTGCGCGTGTTGTCCGACAGCCAGCCGAAGAACGGGTCCGAGAGCGCGTCGGCGAGCCGGTTCACCATCAGGACGATGCCGATGAGATGCGGCGGCACGCCGAGGTAGAGGTTGAAGACCGGGTAGGCCATGCTCGGGTAGAGCCAGTGGCCCCACATGTCGCACGAGCTGCCGAGGCCGTAGGCGACCTTGCGCAGGAAGGGCAGGCGGTCCGCCGCGGGTCGGGGGGGCGTCGGCGCGGCCATGTCAGTAGGTGTCGACGAGGGAGCGGTGCGACAGGGCCCGGCGCAGCTGCGCCGCCGTCGCGGGCCGCTCCAGCTCCACGGTCACGCGGCGCGGCTCGTCCGGGTAGAGCTCGAAGAAGTTGTCGCTGGCCCGGTGGGCCCAGCCCGCGAGGTCGAAGCTGAAGCGGTGCTGGAAGACGCTGGAGCGGAAGGTGAGCACCGCGCGGCGGGGCGCCGCCAGCGCGACGTCGACCTCCGTGCGGCCGCGCGGCAGGGCGACGAAGCGCGGCGGGGCGAGGAAGACGGTGTCCTCGCTCGCGCGCCGGCCCTCGAAGTCGAGGGCGTAGCGCAGCCAGACGTGGTCGCGGCCGTGGGCGCGCAGCCAGCGCCCGAGCCGGAGCGTCCGCTGCCGGCGGCTCTCGCCGGGCCGGAGGACGACGGCCTTCCGCCCGCGCAGCAGGCTGCGTCCGTCCGCGTGGCACAGCTCCCAGCGCAGCACCCCGCGCCCGCCCTGCGGGTGGTCGCACACGGTGTGGAGGTGGACGTCGCCGACGGTGCTGCGCCGGTAGTTGCCGATCGTCGTCTCCTCGTCGCCCGGCACGTGCGCGCTGGCCGCGCACGGCGCGAAGAACCGGCGGGCGACGTGGTGCAGCGCCTTCCAGCGGCCGGTGAACTCGACCGAGCTCCACGAGGCGACGGGCCAGCAGTCGTTGAGCTGCCAGTAGAGCGCGCCCATGCAGCGCGGCATGAGCCGGCGGTAGTGCTCGACGCCGACCTGCATGCAGTGCGCCTGGTTGAGCTGCGAGAGGTAGATGAGGTCGTCCTGCGACCGGGGGAAGCGGTAGCGGCGCGAGACGTAGTCGAGGATGATCTGGTTGCCCGCGCGGTTCTTCTGGTGGTTCTCCATCACCGGGCCGAAGACGTTGCCGTCCGCCGGCGGGCAGAACGTCGCGTTCGTCGCGGGCGAGCTGTAGCTCTGCATGCCGAACTCCGAGACGAAGCGGAAGGCCCACCGCTCGTAGTCCTTCACCGGGTGGCGCGCGTGCCACACGTCCCAGTAGTGCGTGTCGCCCTCGCGCTCGCCGGCGGCGTGGTCGGTGGCGGGGCCCTCGCGCCAGGGCGAGCCCGGCCAGTAGGCGGTGCCCGCGCCGTGCCGCGCCACGGCCTCCGGCAGCACGCCGTCGAAGAGCGCCGCGTACGCCTCGCGCCAGCGGGCGAAGCCGGGCTCCGACTGGAGGTGGGCGTTGATCGACCAGATCTCGTTGTTCCCGACCCAGAGCGCGAGCGACGCGCGGTGCCGCAGGCGCCGGACCTGGCACTCCGCCTCGGCGCGCACGCTCGCGAGGAAGGCGCGCGTGCCCGGGTAGAGCGTGCAGGCGAACATGAAGTCCTGCCAGACGAGCAGGCCGAGCTCGTCGCACAGGTCGTAGAAGTCCTCGCTCTCGTAGACGCCGCCGCCCCAGACGCGGACCATGTTCATGTTCGCCTCGACGGCGGCGCGCAGGTCGCGCGCGTAGTCGGCGCGCCCCAGGCCGGCGACGAAGCTGTGCGCGGGGATCCAGTTCGCGCCCTTGGCGAAGACGGGGCGGCCGTTGACGACGAAGCGGAAGCGGCGGCCCCAGCGGTCGGCGCCGCGGTCGAGCGCGACCGTGCGCAGGCCGATGCGCCGCATCCAGCGGCCGATGCTCTCGCCCCGCGCGGTGCTGACGTCGACCTCGAGCTGGTAGAGCGGCTGCGCCCCCTGCCCCGCCGGCCACCAGAGCTGCGGGTGCCGCAGCTCGATCGCGGTGCCGACACCCTCGGCCACGGTCACGCGGTCGAGCGACACGCGCCAGCGGCAGACCGCGCCCGCCGCGGGCCGGGCCAGCTCGGGCTCCAGCGTCAGCCGGACGGTGCGGTCGGCCCGGTGCGTCTGGGTGACCCGCACGGACTCGAGGCGGTTGCCGCTCCAGCCCTCGAGCCGGAGGTCGCGCCAGATGCCGGCCGTGACGAGGCGCGGCCCCCAGTCCCAGCCGAACTGGCACTGCTGCTTGCGGATGACGGTGCAGCCGCCGACGGGGTCGTTGATCTCCTTCGGCGCGTGCCACCGGCGGCGCGCCTCGATGTAGCGGCGCGCGCTGGCGAAGCGGATGACGAGCTCGTTGCGGCCGCGGCGCAGCAGGGGCTTCACCGGCCAGCGGTGCGCGACGAACATGTTGTCGGTCCGGGCGACCACCCGGCCGTTGAGCGTGACCGTGGCGACGGTGTCGAGGCCGTCGGCCACGAGGTCGACCTCCTCCTCGGCCCCGAGCGCCTCCGGCAGGACGAACGCGGTCCGGTACTCCCAGTCGCGCTCCTCGATCCACTGCACCTCGAGCTCGTTCGTGCCGACGAACGGGTCGGGGATGCGTCCGGCGCGCCGCAGGTCGGTGTGGACGCACCCGGGCACCTGGGCCGGGAGCCAGGATCGTTCGGTCGTGTCGCGGAACTGCCAGGCGAGCGAGGCGAGGGGGAAACTGTGCATGCGGGGCGGGGGCGGCATCCTACGCGGCCGCGGGCCGCGGGGTAATGAGAACCTTTTCCCGGGACATGAGAGCCTTGCCGCGCGCCGCTCAGTCGCGGACGACCTGCCGGGCGATCCACGCCTGCATCGCCTCCCACTGCTCGGGGGTGTAGGCGTGGCCGAGCTCGAGGGTGAGCTCCAGGGTCTTGGGGGCCGGGATGACGTTGTAGGCGGCGTAGAGCGAGGTCGGGGCGCAGATCTCGTCGTTGTAGCCCCACGTGTAGTAGCCGGGGACGCGGAGCCGGCGGGCGAAGTTGACGGTGTCGAAGAAGGCCGCGGTCTCGAGCTTGGCCGGCGTGGCGTGCGGCGAGGCCGCGAGGTCCTCGGACCGGAACGGCCGCGGCCAGCCCGTGGCCCGGCGGTGCAGGTGCTCGGCCGTGACGTCGCAGAAGCCCGGATGCACCGCGACCACGGCGGTCACGCGCGGGTCGAGCGCGGCGGTGGCGATCGCGAGCTGCCCGCCCTGGCTCGCCCCGGCGGCGATGAGGTTCCTCCCGTCCCACCCGGGCCGGCTGGCGAGGAAGTCGTTGGCGCGCACGCAGCCGAGGTGGACGCGGCGGAAGTAGTACGCGTCCTTGTTGTCGAGGTTGAACATCCAGTAGCCGAGCAGCGCCCCGGCGTAGAGCCGGTCGTAGACCTCCTTCGGCAGGTTCACCGGGAGGCCGTGGATGCCGATCTCGAGGGTGATGAAGCCGCGCGCCGCCGTGGACCGGTCGCCGGCGTAGGGCCGGACGCCGGCGCCAGGCAGCCGGAGCAGCGCCGGGTAGCGGCCGGGCGCCTTGGGCTCGCAGAGGATGCCGTAGAGGCGGGCCGCCCCGGCCCAGCCGGAGTCGACCGTGCGGAAGCTGACGTGGTAGACGTTCACCGCGTCCGTGCAGGCCTCGGGCAGCAGCGTGACCTCCGGCTCCATCGGCACGCGGGCGAGCTCCTGCCGGCCCTTCTCCCAGAACGCGTCGAAGCCGGCGGGGTCCACCTGCGTCGGCGCGATGCGCTCCGGCGAGAACGCCGCCGTGGCGAGTCCGCGGTACTTGCGCCCGCCCACCTCCGTCTCGGCGATGCACCGGAGGAAGCCCGGCTCGGCCATCGTGCCGCCCTCGACCACCAGCCCCTCCGCGGGCACCGCGGCGCGCACGGCCGCGGCGCGCGTGTGCTCGGGCGCGACGGTGTAGGAGACCACGGCGCCCGGCACCGGATGGCCGTCCGCCTCCACCGTCACGCGGAAGCGCACGGGGTCGCCCACCCGGTAGGTCCAGTCCGCGCGGTCGGGCGCGACCGCCACGCGCACGGTGGCGAGCCGGCGCTGCGCCGGCGCCGGCACCGGGGCGAGCTCGAGGGCGGGGAGCCAGCCGGCCGGGACGAGCGCGGCGCAGCAGAGCAGGACGAGGCGGCGGGGGGTCATGGGAGATCCTTGGACGGCGTCGGCCGCGCGGCCTCCAGCGCCGGCCTCACCCGCGCGGCCCACAGCGCATAGCCCTCCGCGTTCAGGTGCAGCCGGTCGGCGAGGAACAGCTCCTCCCGCGGCCGGCCCGCGGCGTCGAGCATCGGGGTCGCCACGTCCACGAACGCGCAGAGCGGGTCCTGGGCGCACGCCGCGGCGACCAGCGCGTTGGCCCGGGCCATCGCCTCCAGGTGCCGGACGCGGCTCGGACTGGGCTTGAGCGAGACGAACACCAGCCGCGCCTCCGGCGCGGTCTCCCGCAGCCGGCGGCGGAAGGCCTCGAAGTCCGCCCGCACCTTCTCGGGCGTCATGCCCGCGGCGATGTCGTTCTCCCCCGCGTAGAGCACCACCGCCGACGGCGCGAAGGGCCGCACGAGCCGGTCGAAGAAGTGCACGCTGTCCTCGAGGTGCGACCCGCCGAACCCGTGGTTCCGCACGCGGAAGCCGGGGAAGTCCGCCGCGAGGCTCCGCCACATCCGGATCGAGGAGCTGCCGATGAACACCACCCCGCCCGGCTCGGACGACGCGCGGGACGCCAGCGCCTCGACCTCCTTCTCCCAGCGCAGGGGGTCCGCGCGGACGGACCCGAACGGGAGGGCGAGCAGCACCGCGAGGGCGACCGGCAGCAGCCGCCAGGGGACGGGACGGAGGGGCATGGACGCAGCCTACCAAATCGCCGCGCCGAAACGAATGAGACCTTTTGCCCCTTGTGTTGAGAATCCCGACCAAGGCGGGCGGGCGGCTCCTGCCGCCGACGGCGATGGAGGGCGGGGTCTCCCGACGCCGCCGCGAACGTCGCTTCAGGATGCGCACCCGAGATCGCGGGCGGACGACGGCGGGGTCCGGAGACCCCGCCCTCCACCGACGCGCGTCAGGCGCCGAGGCAGCGCACCGCCAGGTCGCGGAGGACGGCCTCCTGCTCGTTCGGGCGGGCGATGATCTCCTCGAAGGCGCGGACGAACTCCTGCTGGTTGTCGATCAGGCGGCGGAGCGGGGGCAGCTTGCCGCCGGCGACGAGCTTGCCGGCGTACCACTGGTTCTGGGTGAAGAGCTGGAAGGAGCTCTTCTCGGTGTCGCCGCCGAACGCGGCCGCATGGCGCTCCTGCGCCTTGGCCCAGGCGGACTTGTCGAAGCCGTACTTCTCGGACGGCGCCCGCAGTTCGCCGGCGTCGAGCAGCACGCGGGCCTGGATGAGGATGCGGTTGCGGTTCTGGAGCGAGGCGAGGACCGGCCGCGCGTCGCCGCCGGCGAAGAAGTGCCGCTGCAGCGCGGCGAGCGTGCCGGGCAGGTCGCCGGCGAAGAAGCGGTCGGCCGCCTCGAAGAAGTCGCCCTCCGCCACGTTGGGCGTGAGCTCGGCGACGTGGCGCTCCTCGATCACCGCGGGCGCGCCGTCGGCCGGCGCGGCGAAGCTGGCGAGCTTGCGCACCTCCTCGGTGAGGAGCCGGGTGTTGGCGCCGACGCGAGCGAGGAGCAGCTCGACCGCGCCCTCGCCGAACGCGGCCCCGGCGGCGCGGGCCTCGGCGAGCACGACGCCGGCCAGCGCCTCGGCCGCGCCCTCGCCCTCGCCGCCGACGAAGGTGTAGTCGCCGTTCGCCTCGCACCACTTGGGGAACGAGCGCCGGCGGTCGATCGGCGCGGCCGTGACGACGACCGCGACCTCCTCCGGCCGCAGGGCCGCGAGGATCTCCTGCAGCGCCGCGACCTGCTCGAGCGTGCCCTCGGCGCGGCCGGTGACGGTGTCGGCGAGGAAATTGACGTCCTTCAGCCAGACCACGCGCCGCCCGCCGAACATCGGCACCGTCTGCACCGCCTCGCGGAACCGGTTCACCGCCGCGGCGACCTCGTCGCCGTTGTTCGCGAACCCGCTCACCACGTCGCGCGCGAACTCGTCCGCCCCCTCCGCCAGCGCCGCGTACCGCTCCTGCCCGAGCCGCCCGACGAGGAAGTCGTCGGCGCCGCAGATGAAGGTGAAGGCCTTGGCCGGCATGGGAGCCGAGTTGTCGGCGAATCCGCCCCGCGGCGCACGAAAATTCTCTCCGGCCAATGCCGTGCCTGGCCGGTTTAGGAGGGCCGGACTATGCGAAGCGCTGGGCCGCAAACGGAGGAGTATCCACGGCAAACACCTGTGATGGCATTCGCAACTGGGCCGGGAGGCCCCGGAAAGGACGGCACGCTCCTATTCCCGAACGACCCCGAAGACCGCGGAGCGGAGGGAAAAGCGTCACCACGAACTTCGCCGGCGGGATGGTGTGGATTCGTACGCCAGCAAAACTCGGGTCAGTCCTGTCGCCCAGTCGAATGCGACGGCAAACGGCTCATTACGCCAACCGCTAGGGACGGTAGTGGAACCTGAGCGCGGGGTCGGCGGCCCAAAGCTCCTGCAGCGAACGTACAGTGCCGCTGACTCGGGTTGTGCCTTGGGCCTGATCGCGAGATGGCAAAAAGGTCTCCACGACAAATTCATAACCTTCCAATTGGTTTCCCTGCCACTTTTCGGTGACGACTATCCGCTTCTCGAACAAGCCGCCATTCATCAGGCTGCGCGCAAAGGAATCACCGAAGAGAACATCGTCTGGAACTCCGGTCTCAAAAAGGGCGCGCATCGCGGCTACGTAGTCGTCGATCGCCGACCGCGACTCGGCGGGAAACGACCGGACCTCGATTTCTCGGCGTAGGCCAACCGACTTGGTCGTCGAATGCCGCCGCTCCAATTCGCCGATCCTCTCTTCGAGGGCCGCCCGAATCTCCAACGCGCGATTCCTGCGATGTTCGTCCACGCCGTGCATGCCGAGTCGGCGCATGAACTCAGAAACGTTGTCAGGGCGGGGTGCGTCGCCGACTTCGCGGCCGTTCGGCGCGCCGTCCGCGCCATCGTCCTTCGCCTTCGGCGCGTGAGGCAGCCCTTGAGCGCTCGACCCCGGCGCGCCCGCACCGGCAGCCTCTGCCCCAGCCGCGACCTGTGGCGCGGGACGGACATCGCGAGACGAAAGGCCCCAGAAAAGAACCGCCATCAGAACGCCAGTGCCGATGATAGCAAGTAGGCGCATGGCATCAGTGGGTTGAGTCATCTTCATCGTCTTCATCGTCGTCATCGTCGACCACCTCAATTGGGCCCAAAGTTACGTACGCCCGAAGCATGCTCGACGACAATACGCGGAGGTAACCCATCTGAATCAAACCCCAGTCAGGGTGGTCAACGAGCGGTTGAATTTGTCGATAAATTTGGACGACATCCAGCGATGTTTTGGTCTCCACGCCGTTTTTTCTCTGAATAACCTCTAGGACAACGCGCTCATTTTCGATCTTCACCTCGTAGGAAACGAAATCTGGCAAGGCTTGGTAGTCGAGGGCCACGCCCACGCCAAGCGGTTCGCCGGAAATCGAGAGCGTAGTGCCGCTCTTCGTAATCGTCACGGACTGGAAGGCGCCAGGAAGTGCAGAAAGGCCATGATTGCCATTGGTGTCCACGTTAACCTGGAATCGCGGGGTTGCGCTCAAGACGGGCGCTGTTCCGTTCATCGTATTCGCCAGTGTAGTGTAGAGTTGTCCGATAATCCCCATTCCGCTCCCTTGATTGAGGGTTGCCGGAATATCGACTGTTATCACTTGAAAAGCAGTGACTTGGCCGCGTGCCTGAGTCAGAGCGAAAAGCGCTACCACCGTAATTAGGGCTCTATTGAAGATATTGTCCATCTCGGGATTCTTGCCATTCGGGCAGACGCCCGCCGTCCCAAAAACGACCTAAATTCAGGGTACTTGGGCGAAGGCCGTAGCTTCGTCGCGACTCCCGGAACCGCGGCGACTACACCGCCGGGTGGAACGCGCAGCTGGCGCCGACCCAGGTCTTGCCCTTGTTGAAGTCGACGCCGTGCATCGCGCCCTTGGTCAGGCGGACGAGGTTGTTGACGAGCGTGGGCATGCCGGTGCCGTCGCCGGCGAAGATGAGGCGGATCTCCGCCTTGGCCGGGCCGTCGGGGGTCGCGAGGATCGGCGCGTAGGTCACCTTGCGCTGCAGGATCCACTCCGCGGGCTTCTCCAGGGCGGCGAGCTTCTCGCGCGTCGGCGCGATGTCCACGCCGAGGCCGGCGAAGGAGTAGAGCGGCTTGAGCACGTAGTTCTCCAGGTCGGCGGGGACGTCCGCGCCGAGCCGGCTGACGAGGCGGCAGTCGGGCACGAAGGGGCCGCGGAGGAAGGGCAGCGAATGCTTCGAGATGCGGAAGTACCAGTCGGGGTGGCCGGCCCACTCCACGTCGAGGTCGTCGTCGAAGCGGAAGCCCGGCGCGAAGTCCGGCCGGCGCAGGAGCTCGTCGAAGATGACGCGGTTGAAGAGGCGCTCGATGCGCACCTCGCGGCCGCCGGAGTGGTAGAACAGCTCCCGCCCGCGCCGGTGGACCTTCGAGAGGCACATCGGGCGCACGCCGAGGTAGGCGTGGGTGCAGGCGAAATCGACGCGAGTCTTCTGGCGCTCGGGCTCGATCTCGAGGAGGACGACGTTCTCCGCCAGGCGGTCGCCGCAGACGGCCGCGCGCAGGGCGGAGAAATAGGCCTCCTCGTCGAGCCCGCCGAAGAAGGTCGTGAAGTCGGCCGGGATCTCCGGGAAATGCCGCCGGAACGCGTTCGCCTGCAGCACCTGCCAGCAGGCGACGGTGGGGAAGCCTTGGAGCTCGATCAGCTGGGGCAGGACGCGGCCCGCGGCGTCGTGGCAGAGCGCGAAGTCGATGCAGAGGAAGTGCGGCCACTCCGTCGCCCGCGGCACCGCGAGCCCCGCCGGCACGGCGCCCGCGGCGTGGGCCCGGAATTCCGGCGTCGCGAGCTGGCGCACGAGGTCGTCCGCCGCCGCCACCAGCGTGCGCGTCGCCTCGGCGTCGAGGAAGAGCGGCGTCTCCGCCACGCGGAAATCCACCGGCCAATAGACCGACCGGCCCAGCTCGCGGGTGAACGCCTCGTAGCGCGCGTCGGTGAAGGCCGCGTTGTAGCGGCGGCGGAGGTCGGGGATCATCGTCTCGGACGTCGAGGGGCAGACCACAGAGGCACGGAGGGCACGGAGGAAATCCCGCACCCGACCTCCGTGTCCTCTGTGCCTCCGTGGTTCAAAACAGGACTCCCGCCCGCTCAGATCAGGAACTTGCCCTTCGCCATGACCTGCTCGTCGTCGAGCCAGATGTCGAAGTCGCGGCCGACG
>CAYWTK010000013.1:0-48261 GCA_964460895.1 uncultured Opitutaceae bacterium | reverse complement strand
CCGTTCCTGGTCAATGTGCCCCGGTCCGACGACCTCGTCTCGCTGCTCCCGTTCCTCTGCGACTGGCGCGATGCCGGCGACCTCGCGGCGCGGGTCGACCTGCTGTTCTCCCAGTACTTCAGCCACCGCATCGTCGCGACCCGGCTCGCGGGACTCGCGGTCCACGCCGCTTTCGGACACCTTCACCTCGTGGCGCTTCAGGCCATCGGCCTCATCCTCTGGCTCGGGCTCGCGGCGTGGTGCAGCCGAGCCGCGATGGATCGGCACGGGAGCGCAGCGGCCGGCCTGCCGGTCGCGCTGCTGCTGCTGCTGCCGTTGGGCTACACCAACATCGTCACGGCGATGCAGGCCGTCGGGAACCACGCCATCCTCGTGCTCGCCCTCGCCGCCTGCGTGCTCGTGCGGCGGGACGCCACGCCGGCTCGGCTCGCGCTCGCCTTCGGCGCGGCCGCGGCGGCGATGCTCTCCGCCGCGAACGGACTCGTGCTGCCCGTGCTCCTGACGACCGCGGTCCTCCTCCAGGGGCGCTGGCGCGCAGGCGTCTGGCTAGCGGTTGCCTCGACCGTCCTCGTGCTCGTCTGGTTCCGCCACTTCGACCGCGACGCGGCTCCGTTCGCCGTGGACGGGTTCGCGGCCAACGCCCTCGTGATGGTCGGGGCTCCCTTCAATCTCGGCCGGCTCCCGCTGCCCGCGACCGCCGTCCTGGGTGCCGTCGTCCTCCTGGCGACGCTGGCCGCCCTCTGGCGCCGCCGCCTCTCCGCGGCCGAGGATCCGGCTGCGCTGTTCGCCGCCTTCCTGCTGGGCTCCGTCGCGCTGGCCGCGGCGGGACGGGTGGGTTGGGGCGCCGAGTACATGCAACAGGACCGCTACAGTCCCTACGGCCTGCTGCTGGTCGTCTGCGTCTGGCTGCTGGCGCCTCCGCTTCCCGCGCCCCTCCGGCGAGCGGCCGTCGTCGTCGCCGCGCTGGCGGCGGCCGTCGTCGCCGCGACGGCGTACGTCCGCATCTACCCGGCCCTGCTGGAGCATAGGCGCTGGGCCCTGGCCGTGGCCGTCAACCAACCCCTCGGGGTGCCGATGGCCGTCAGCGAACGGGAGATCGGCCTCGGCGAACAGGCGCGCGCGATCGGCGCCGGACTGCTCCGACTCCCTGCCCCGGGAACCCGGGGAACCCCGTCGCTCGCGGCGCTGCGCGAGGCGGCGAGCGCACCCGCGCCCGCCGGGGACGAACTCCGGCTTCGTCCGGGCTTCGACTCCGGGCGGGGCGTGCTCGTGCTGCGGCCGGTCCGACCCGGCCAATCGCTGGCCGCCGAATTCGCGCTCGCGACGGATGGCGTGCGGCTGGTGCTGTTGCCGGCCATCGCCGAACGCGAGACGTACGCGCGCGCGGCGCGCCTCGCGCGCGTCGTCAACCCGGACCGCGACGGCTTCCTCTGGCCGTTTTCCGCCGCGCCGCAGGCGCCGCTGCGATTCCTCGGACTCGCGGTCGGTCCCGGCGGACAATGCCGGGTGCTGTGGACCGGGCGTATGGATCAGCCATGACGGTCTCGGTCATCCTCCCGGCGCACGACCCGCATCCCGCGCGCTTCGCCCGGACCCTGGACGGCCTGCGCGCGCAGTCCCTGCCGTCCGACCGGTGGGAACTCGTCGTCGTGGACAACGCCTCGCGGCCGCCGCTCGCCCGCCCGGACCTGGACAACGCCCGCGTCGTGGCGGAACCGCGGCCCGGACTGACCCACGCCCGCCGCCGCGGTATCCGCGAGGCGCGCGGCGAGTACTTCGTGTTCGTGGACGACGACAACGTGCTCGCCCCCGACTACCTCGAGCAAGCCGCGCGGCTTCTCCTCGCGCACCCTCGCCTCGCGCTGCTGGGAGGAAGGATCCGCGCCGAATTCGAGGTGCCCCCGCCGTCGTGGTGGCAGCCGGAGTTCGATGGCCTGCTCGCCTGTCGCGACCTCGGCGACCGGCTCCAGATCGCCGCCGACCGCCGCGAGCCGGGGACCGGGCGCCGCGTGTATCCGGAATGCGCGCCGGTCGGGGCCGGCATGGCCGGCCGCCGCGCGGCCCTGCAAGCCTGGCTGGACGATCCCGAGGCGGAGCGACTGCCGGACCGCCGCGGGGCCGACCTGAGCTCCGGCGGCGACAACGACATCGTCCTGAGCGTCCTCCGCGGCGGCGGCGAGGTCGGCTACGCGCCGGACCTTCGCCTCACCCACCTCATTCCCGCCGCCCGGCTGGAGGCGAAGTACCTCGCGCGACTCAAGCGCGGCATCGCCCGCTCGTGGGTGCAGGTCCTGCAGCGCCACGACGCCAACCCGTGGCCGAGCATTCCGCCGTGGACCGTGCCGCTCCGGCAGCTCAAGGCGTGGTTCACCTACCGGGCTTGGGCCGGTCCGGCCGAGTTCATCCATTGGCAGGGCGCGTGCGGCCACTTCGAGGGCCTCGCGAGCCTGCATCCCCGATGAAGCCGCCGTCCGTCCCCTGGCCCGACCGCTGGCTGACGTGGTACTTCCGCCGCGGCTGGCGCGGCTTTCTCGTCCAGATGCGCGCCGCGAAGCGCCGCACGCTGCGTCAGCCGTGCCGCTACGGCCCGCTCTTCGACCTCGACCCAATCGAGTACATCGACGCCACCGTCCTCCGCGAGGGCTACTACGAGTCGGAGGTCTACGAGGCGCTCCGTCCCCGGCTTCACGCACAGGCCGTGCTCTGGGACATCGGCGCCAACTTCGGCCAGCACGCGGTCACCGCCGCGGCGCTGCATCCCGGGTTGCGCGTCTGCGCGTTCGAACCGAACCCCGCGGCCGCGGCCCGGCTGCGGGCGCATGCGGCGCTGAACCGCGTCGCCGTGCACGTGGAGGAGGTCGCGCTGGGCGACCGCAGCGGGACGGCGAGGCTCCACGTGAACGCCACGGGCAATTCCGGGATGAGCACCCTGAACGATCCCGCGGTCGGGCCCTCCGTGGAGGTGGCGATCGAACGGGCCGACCGGTTGGTCGACCGCGGCCTCCTCCCGCCCCCGACCGTGGTCAAGCTCGACGTCGAGGGGGCCGAAGCCGCCGTGCTGCGCGGATTCGGGAAGCTGCTGGCCGCGCCCGCGCTCGAGGCCGTCGTCTTCGAGGCGGACGCGCGCGCCGCCGCCGATCCCGACTGCTGCGCCGCGGCGACGCTGCTCCGGGACGCCGGCTTCCGTCTCCGTCCGCTGACGCGCCGCGAAGCCACCTCGCACCTCCTCGCCAACTTCGTCGCCGAGCGTCAATGATGCGCCGGTTCCCAGACTCCTGCCGCACCGCCGCCAGCCCTTCACCCATGCGCACGCTCGCCTCCCAACCCCGCGCCCGCACCTTCCGCCCGAACGGGTCGTCGCCCGCCCGGCGGTCCGCCGGCGAGCGCACGCCGCCAATCGCATGAGCTACCTCCACAAGTCGAAGACGGCCCTCCGGCTGCTGGCCCGCCTGGACTGGGCCACGCTCCACGACCGCTGGCATCATCACCGCGCCGAGCGCCGCATCGCCCGCTTCGGGGGAGCCTCCTTCGTCCACCAGGAACTGGGCTTCGCCGCCGTGTGCCACCCGGATTGGCCCGAGTCCTACGATCAGTACTGCCGCATCGGGGGGCACGCGCGGACGGACGGCGATGCGTGGGAGTACACGCTGGTGCGGCGTTGGCTGCAGCCGGGCGACAGCGCCATCGACGCCGGGACGAACCTCGGGCTGTATTCCTTCGCGATGGCCGACCGCATCGGGCCGACGGGCGAAGTCCTGGCGGTCGATGCGGACCCCACGGTCGTGGAACACCTGGACCGGGCCACGCGGCTGCTGGGCACCGCCGTCATCCGTTCGCTCCACGGAGCCGTCTCGGACCGCTCGGGCACCCTCACCTTCTTCCTGCGGACGGACCGCTCGGTCACGGCCGACCAATCGCTCATTCCCGACGCCGCGCTGCGCACCGCCTGCACACCCGTGGAGGTGCAGGCCCACAGGTTCCCCGACCTCCTCGCGCGGCTGGCGAGACCCGATCGACTCGCGTTGGTCAAGATGGACATCGAGGGGGCGGAAGCCCTTGCCCTGTCGAGCGTGCCCCCCGCACTCCTCGCTCCCGCGGGCCCGCTGTGGCTGGTCGAGATCAACCCGGGCGTGCTCGCGCGGTTCGGCTCCTCCCCGGAGGAGGTCCTCCGCTTCTTCCCGGACACCGCCTTCGAACGCTGGATCGTGCCCAAGCACCCGCTCGGCCCGGTCACCCAGGGAATCCGGCACTACCGGGCGGACGATCCGCTGCGGGATTCGCTCTACTACAACCTGATTGCGGTGCCGCGCGGCGGGCCGTGGGAATCCCGCCGCGCGAGCCTCGCCGCCAACCGTCCGACCTCCTGAAGATGACCTCGGAATCCTGCGCCTTCGTCTACGTCGCGACGGGCACCGCCTACCTCGGCGAGGCGCTCCGATCCGCCACGACGCTGCGGGCCCTCCACCCGCAGCATGCCATCTGGCTCGTCACCGACCATCCGCCGTCCGATCCCGGACCGTTCACGGCGATCCATCGCCCCGCGGGCCCGGTCGAGCACGGACCGATCGACAAGCTCCTCGCGTTCGAGATTCCGGCGGAGCGGATCGTCTTTCTCGACACCGACACCCACGTCCTGGGCGACCTCCGACCGATCTTCGAACTGCTCGACCGTTTCGACTTCGCCCTGGTGCAGGACGTCAACCGCGGGTGGAACTACACCCTCGACGGGTTGGCCCCGGCCTTCACGGAATTCAACACCGGGGTGGTCGCGTTCCGGAAGAGCGCGGCGATGGCCACCTTCTTCGCCGACTGGCGGGCGAACTTCGTTCGCCTCCGTCCCACCCTGGAGGCCCAGGGCCAGCCCTCGGCGGCGGACCAGCCGGCCTTCCGCTACACGCTCTACCGGTCCGCCCTGCGCGTGGCGCCGCTGCCCAACGAGTACCACTTCCTGTGCGACTACCCCAACTCGACCATGTGGCAGGTCCGCCTGCTGCACGGCCGGAGCGACTACCGACGGGTCGCGGCGCAGATTAATGCCGCGCCCGGACTCCGCAGCTACGTGCCGGACCTCGGCGTGCCGCCGTCCTTCGCGGGCCGCCTGCGTCTTCTCCGGGGATTGATCCGCTTCAACCTGCGAGCCCTCGCCGTCCTGCTTCGCGGCGGCGAGAACGTCGTGGAGAATCACCCCCGGAAATGGTGGCTCGCCCCCCGGCCGCCGCCTCCGCCCGCACCGTGACCGCCCCCGACATCACGCTGCAGATCAACGTGTGCGCCGGCGACCTCGCGTACGCCGACGCCACCGTCGGCCAGCTTGTCGCGACCCATCGCTCCGACGTCCGCGAGGTCCTGATCGTCGCCGACGCCTGCCGGCCCCAATCGACCCCCCTCGTCCACCGCGCGAGCCGGTTTCCCGCGGAACCCTTCGCTCCCCGCGTGGCCGCCCTGCGCTCGATGTGCGAGCGCTGGCTGGCCGCCGGAATCGTCGACCGCGTCGAGTGGATCGAACCGGGGGCGCCCGCGACGCCGGTCCTCAACCGTCGCTACCTCGGCCACTCCACGCCGTGGACGCACGATCACCTCGGGCACGCCCTGGTCGCGTACTTCGCCGGCTGGGAGTCGCCGCGGACCCGGTACGTCGCGCATTTCGACGCGGACATCCTGCTCCACCAATCGCCGGGCTACAGCTGGCTTCGCGCCGGGGTGGAGGCGCTCGAGGGCGACGCGGGCGCCCTGGCGGCCAGCCCGCGCCTCGCCCCGCCGGCGGACGGCCGCGGGTCCCCGCTGGTCGACACCCGCATCCCGGGAAACGGCTGGCAGGCCGCTTGGCCGCTCGCACCGTGCGCAAGCGGCTGGAGCAGCCCGTGGTTCAGCACCCGCGCCCACCTGCTCGACCGCGCGCGACTGGCGGCCTGCCTGCCCTTGTCGCCGGCACGGGGCAGGTGCGCCGATGTTGTCTCCGCGGCGCTCAATCACCTGCTGCACCCCCTCTACGAGCGGCGTCCGTGGACCATCGATCCGAACGTCCGGACCCGCCCTTGGACGGGTCGGGTCGCGAACCACCTCGCCCGACGCGTCATCCCGCCCTTCCCCTTGCCGCCTGAAGTCCTGCTCCACGAGACCGCCCTGCGGCGCGGCCTGCGCTGTCTCTACCTCGCGGACCCGCGCGCGTGGTACCTCCATCCCGACGACAAGCCGCCGGCACTCGTCGCGCTCCTCCCCCGGATCGCGGCCGCCGTCGCCGCCGGGGTCGTTCCGCCCCTCCAGTTCGGGTTCACGAACGTCCGGGCCGGCGACTGGCAGGCGTTCGTCTCCGGCTGACGCCATGCGCGCCCTCTCCCGCCAACTCGGCCTCGGTCGCCTCGCCTATCTCCTCTGGCACGTGCCCCGCGGATGGCTGGCCGATTCGGTGCGCGCGGGCGGACCGGTCGAGCAGTGGCGCACGGCGCGCGGCCGCGCGGCGATGGAGACCGCCGCGCGCGCGCTGCCCGCGCTGCCCGCGGGCGGCGGGGAGCCGCTGCCGCTGCACCTGCTGTCGGGCCGCCGCTTCTGGCACCAGACCGCCTTCTGCCTCTGGACCTTCGCCCGCTGCTCCGGCCGACCGCTCGCGCCGGTCATCTACGACGACGGCTCGCTGGCCCCGGCCTGGCGGGAACCGCTGCAGCGCCTCTTCCCCGCGGCTCGGTTCGTGGACCGCGCGATTTCCGAGGCCCGCCTCGAGGTCGAGTTGCCGGAGGCCCGGTTTCCCCACCTGCGCGAGCGCTGGCGCAACTACCCCAACATCCGCAAGCTCATCGACCCCCATCTCGGCGCGCGCGGGTGGAAGCTGGTGGTCGATTCGGACCTCCTGTTCTTCCGGCAGCCGGAGTTCCTGCTGCGCTGGCTCGACGCGCCCGACCGTCCGCTGCACGCCGTCGACTGCGAAACCTCCTACGGCTACACGCGCCCCCTGCTCGACTCCCTCGCCGGCGCCCCCCTCGCCGATCTCGTCAACGTCGGCCTGACCGGCCTCGAGAGCGCCTCCCTCGACTGGGAGCAACTCGAGCACTGGACCCGAACGCTGCACGCGCGCGAAGGGACGAGCTACTACCTCGAGCAGGCGCTGGTCGCGATGCTGGTCGCGGGTCGAAGCTGCGCGGTCGCTCCGGCCGCCGACTACGTGACCTTGCCGCGACTCCCCGAGGCAACCGCCTGCCGGGCCGTCATGCACCACTACGTCTCCGACTCCAAGCGGTGGTACTACCAGCGCAACTGGCGCCATGTCCTTGCCTAGTCCGGCCGCCACGTCGCCCCACCAGCCGCCGCAACCGGCGGAAAGCAGCGTGCCCGCGTTCGCGGCCGCCGCCGTGGTCTGGTCGCTGCTCTGGCTGGCGGGATTTCCGCGGCCGAACGGCGACGACGGCTTCTTCGCGGGAATCGCGTACAGCCTCGCCCACGACGGGCAGTTGGCCAATCCCTGGGTCACCGGCTGGAAGGGCTACCTCGAGGGCATCCACCCGACCAAGTTCCTCGTCCAACCGCCGCTCTACCCGCTCACCATGGCCGGCTGGATCGCCGTCTTCGGCGTCTCCGCCGGGAGCCTCACCGGCTTCGCCTGCGTCCTCGGCTTCCTGTCCTCCTGCCTCGCGTGGACGATCCTCCGTCGGCTCGGCGGGGACCGGCTGGCCGCCGCCTTGGGTGCGGCGGCGGTCGCGGCCGTGCTGCTGCCCCGGGGCCTCCGCCCCGAGCCGTTGGCGATGCTGTGCTTCCTCGCGGGCCAATGGCTCCTGCTCCGGTGGCACACGCCGGCCGGTTGGCTGGCCGGCGGACTGGTGAACAGCGCCGCGGTGCTCGCACACCCGATCTGGATGACGCTCGCGATACCTTCGACGTTGCTGCAGGTCCTCGGCGCGCGGCGGGACGGCATCCGACTCCGGTCGCTGGTCGTCGCCCTCGCGGCCGGCATCGCCTCGGCCGTGCTCGCCCTGGTCGCCTTCCTCGGCCGGGACTTCCCGGCCCTCGTGCACGACCTCGCCGCGCACGCCCGCCTGGTGACCGGGGACGGGGGACGTCTGGCCTCCTTTTTCGAGCACCTCGTCGTCGGCTACGAGCGCTACGTGCGGGGCATCATCCTGCTCCTCGCGATCGGGGCCACGGCGGTCGCGGCGAAGACGCACCGCCGTCTCGCCTGGGCGATCGTCGCGGGCCTGGGCCTCATGCTGGCCTTGGGTCTCGCGCTCTACGCCGCGCAGTCCACCGTCTATCTCGTGCTGGGGCTGGCGATCGGGCCGCTGCTCTACCCGCGCCTCGGCGCGAACCGCTGGCTGGCGGTCGCCCCGGCGACGCTCTTCCTGGCTTGGTTCACCCTGCAGACCGGACTGCAGCTGGCCAGCGAGCGGCAGGCGAACGACGCCGTCCACCGCGCGACGGTCGACTCCTACATCCGCCGCGCCCAGCCGGACCTCGTCGGGTTCGACGCCGCCACCCTGCGCTGGCAGTTCGACCTGCGTCCGCCGCGCGGCGCGATCGACCTCGCCTGGGCCTGGTCGCCCGGCCACCCCGACCGCTTCTGGAATCCGCGCGCGCTCGGTCCGCGGGACATCTGGGTGCTCAACCCGTCCTGGGCCGCTTCCTGGCTGCCGGAACGGCTCCACCGCGGCCATCTGGCGCTGGGTCCGCACGTATTCCGCTCGGTTCGTTCGAGCCGCACGGTCATCGTCATCCTCGGATCCGAACTGCCCGCCCCGCCCGACGGTCCCTTCCTGCGCGCCTCCGACCTGTGAGCAGCCCGCTCGTCAGCATCCTCATTCCCTGCCACAACGCCGGCCCGTACGTCGCCGCGACGCTCGAGTCGGCGTTCGCCCAGACATGGACCGACCGCGAGGTGATCCTGGTGGACGACGGCTCGACGGACGACAGCCGGGCGGTCGCCCGCCGCTTCGAACCGCGCGGCCTCCGCGTCATCGACCAGGCGAACCGCGGCGCCGCGGCGGCGCGGAACACCGCGCGGCGCGCCGCGCGCGGACGGTGGCTGCAGTTCCTCGACGCCGACGACCTGCTCCATCCGGAGAAGCTCGCGCGCCAGGTCGCCGTCGCCTCCGCGGTGCCCGCGGGCACCGTCCTCACCGGTCGCTGGGGGCGCTTCACGCGCGACCCGGCGGAGGTCGCGTTCCCGCCGGACAATCCCCTCTTCTCCGACCTGGCTCCGCGCGCCTTCCTGCAGGCCTGGGCGAGCCACGATTGCATGATGCATCCCGCCGCGTGGCTGGTCCCGCGGGAGGTGGCCGACGCCGCCGGGCCCTGGGACGAGCGTCTGAGCCTGAACGACGACGGCGAGTACTTCACGCGCGTGGTCGCCGCCGCCACCGACGTGCGGTGGTGCGGCGAGGCGGTATCCTACTACCGGTCGGGCCTACCCGGGAGCCTGAGCGGCCAGCGCTCGCGCCGTCACCTCGAGTCGGCCTTCCTCGCGCTGCAGCTCATCACCGAACAACTCGTGCGCCTCGAGGACTCCACCGCGATGCGCCGCGCGGCCGCGGACCTCTGCCAGCGCTTCGCCTACGACTACTATCCCGCCGCGCCCGACCTCGTCGCGGCGGCCGAAGGCCGGGCGCGGCGCTTCGGCGGCAGCCGGCTCGCCCCGCTCGGCGGCCGGGGCTTCCACCTGCTCCGCCGCGTCGTCGGCTGGAAGGCCGCGCGCCGGCTGCAGGTCGCGCTGGGCCGCTTCCCCTCCTCGGCGCCGCGCCCATGAGCGTCCGCATCTTCCATCCCACCGTCGCCCCCTTCGTGCAGCAGGCCGCCCTCGCCCTGCACGAGGCCGGCCAGCTGGACCGCTTCGTCACCAGCATCCGCCACGACCCGTCGAGTCCCCGGCAGCGCGCCGCCTTCGCCGTGGCGCGGCTGGCGGGCTGGGATCTCGAGCGCGAGTTCCGGCGGCGGCGCATCGACGGCCTGCCCCTGGACCGGGTCGACTCGCATCCGTGGGGCGAGTTCCTGCGGGTCGCCACCGCGCGACTCGACCGCGACGGGCGCGCGACCGACTTCGTGTGGGAGCGGGTCGAGCAGGCCTTCGACCGCCGGGTGGCCCGCGGTCTCCATCCGCGGCTCACCGGAATCTACGCCTACGAGTATTGCTCCCTGGCCGCGATCACCCGCGCCCGCCGCCTCGGGATTCCCGTGGCCTACGACATGCCGGCGCCGGAACCCACGTTCGTGCAGGCCATCCTCGACCGGGAACTGGCCAAGTTCCCCGAACTGGTGACGCCCTGGCACGGCTGGACCGCGGCGCGCGAGGCGCGGCGCATCGCGCGCCGCCACGCCGAGTTCCGCGGGGCCGACCTCGTGATTGCCGCCTCCGAATTCACGCGGTCGAGTTTCGGACCGGCCGGACTCGACGTCGGCAAGGTCCGGGTCGTGCCGTACGGCGCGCCCCCGGTCGCACCGCCGCCCCCGGACGGTCCGCCGCGGGCCGAGCCGTTGAGCCTCCTCTGGGCCGGCACCTTCAGCGTGCGCAAGGGCGCGCATTACCTGCTGGAGGCCTGGCGGCGGCACGACCTCGGACGCCATGCGCGCCTGCATGTGTTCGGCTCCGTCGCACTGCCGCCCCGCGTGCTGCAGCCCGCGCCCGACGGCGTCGAGTTCCACGGAGCCGTGCCGCAGGCGGAGCTCCTTGCCTGGTACCATCGGGCGGACGCCCTCGTCTTTCCCACCCTGTGCGACGGTTTCGGCATGGTGGTGACGGAGGCATGGTCCCGCGGCGTGCCGGTCCTCACGACCCGCGCCGCCGGCGCCGCCGACCTGCTCGAGTCCGGACGGAACGGCCTCCTGATCGAACCCGGCAGCGCCGAGGCGATCGCGCGGGCCGTCCTCTGGTGCCTCGACCACCGCTCCGAACTGCGCGCGATGCGCGAGGCCTCCCTCGCCACCGCCGCCGGCTGGCAATGGTCCGACTACCGCCAGCGCCTCGCCGCGGTGCTCGCCGAGGCCGGCTTCTTCCGCTCCCGCGATGGCTGACGGCCGACACATCTGCCTCGTGACGCCGGGGCACCTCGTCTCCACGCCGCGGTTGGTGAAGTCGGCGGACGCCCTCGCCGCCGCGGGACACCGCGTCACGGTGGTCGCCTCCCGCCACTACGCGCCGAACGACGACGCCGACACCGCGATCCTCGCCGCCGCCCGCTGGTCGGGGGTGCGGGTGCCGACCGCCACCCCGGGCCTGCGCCTGCTGGGTCGCGGACTTCGCGTGCTCGGTCGGACCCTGCCGCGAACCGGTCCGCGATCGGCCGCTTGGATCGTCGCGCCGTACTGGCGGAAACTCGCCCGGGCGGCCGAGGCCACCGGCGCCGACTACTACCTCGGCCACTGCGTGGGCGCGATGCCGGCCGTGCTCGGCGCCGCGCGGCGCCGCGGCGTCCGCTTCGGCATCGACCTGGAGGACCATCACGAAACGGAGACCCTGGAGGGAGAGCGCGACCCCCGGCGCCGCGCGCTGCTGCGCGCGATCCTCGGCGAGGTCCTGCCGCAGGCCGCCCACGTCACCGCGGCCTCGCCCTTGATCGCGGACCGCTACGGACGCGAGTACGGCGTCCGCCCCCGCACCATCCTCAACGTCCTGCCGCGGGGCGACGCCCCGCCGGAACCGGGCCCGGTGCCTCCGGCCGGTGCGGAGGCCTCCGCCCGCTGCTACTGGTTCTCGCAGGTCATCGGCCCCGGGCGCGGGCTCGAGGAGTTCATCGAGGTGATGAAGGCGATGCGGCGCCCCGTGGAGCTGCACCTGCGCGGCTTCGTGGACCCCGCCTACCGCGCCGAGTTGGAGGCGCGCGCCGCCCACCGGCGGCTGGCGTTCCACGCCTTCGCGCAACCGGGCGACATGGCCAGGCTCGCGGCGGGTTTCGACCTCGGTCTTTCCATCGAGTCGACCGAACCCACGAACCGGGACCTGTGCCTCACCAACAAGGTCTTCACGTACCTGCTGGCCGGGGTTCCGCAGCTGCTTTCCCCCACCTCGGCCCAGCGCGCGATCGCCGCGGAACTGGGAGCGGCGGGCCTCGTGGCCGACCTCAAGTCCACGGTCGCCACGGCGGCGCGACTGGACGCCTGGTTCGCGGACGCCCCGGGTCGGACGTTCGCCTGCCGGCTGGCGTGGCGGCTCGGGCAGGACCGCTTCTGCTGGGAAATCGAGCAGCGGGAGCTCCTCGCCGCGGTGCACGAGGGACTGCGATGAACGCTGCCCACCGCCGCGCGTTCGCGCTCGGGCGCGTCGCCCAACGCCTCCGCCCCGCCCCGCTCGGGGTGCTGTTCAAGCGCCTCGTGCGGCTGCGCCGGATCGAGGTCACGACGCCCGCCGGCACCTTCTGGGTGGATCCCGGCAGCGACATCGGCCAGCGCGTGTTCGCGGCCGGCTCGTACGACCCCGAGGCGGCGGCGCTGATCGGAATGTGCCTGCGCCCGGGCGACACCTACGTGGACGTCGGCGCCAACGAGGGTCACCTCTGCGTCTGCGCGGCCCGCGCCGTCGGCCCCGCGGGACGCGTCCTCGCCGTCGAGCCGCAGTCGCGCCTGCAGGACGTCCTGCGCCGCAACCTCGCGCTGAACGGCGTCACCGCCGACATCCTGCCGGTCGCGATCTCGGATCGCGAGGGGGAGGCCCGGCTGTTCCTCGCGCCCGACACCAACAACGCGTCCAGCGGGCTCGCGCCGTCGACCCGCTACCGGGTCCCCAGCGAGGCGGTGAGGCAGACCACCCTGGCCCGGCTGCTCGCGGAACGAGGGGTGGAGCGTCCGGCCCTCGTGAAGATGGACATCGAGGGCTTCGAGCACGAGGCGATCTTCGGCAGCGCGGACCTGTTCCGTCGGCGGCTCCTGCCGCGGCTGCTGCTGGAACTGCACGACCATGCGCTTGCCCGGCGCGGTCACGCGCCCGATGCGATTCCGCGGTTCCTCGCGGACTGCGGCTACCGGCAGAATCCCGAGGGACACGGCCTGCTGTGGTCCGCCCCCGCCGCATGAACCCGGGCTGCACGCTGCAGGTCAACCTGTCGGCCGGCGACGCCGCCTACGCCGCGGTCACGGTGCCGCGGCTGCTGCGCGCCCACGCCGGCTGCGCTGAGCGGCTCCTCGTCGTGGACGCGTGCCGCCAGCCGCGGACACGCATCTTCGACCCGGACGCGCGGGTGCCGCTCGCGGCCTGGAAGGCCCGGCTCGGCGAGGTCCGCGCCCTCGCCGACGACCTGCTGCGCTCCGGACTCGCCGACCGGGTCGAGACCCTCGCCGACGGCGATCCGCGCTTCGCCGACTGGGCCGCGCGCTACCAGCGTCCGTGGATGCGGCGGACGCACGACTACGGCGGTTGCGCCGTGATGGCCTACTGGGCCGCGCTGGACCTGCCGCGGACGAGCCATGTCGTGCATTACGACGCCGACGTCTGGCTGCACCAGGCACCCGGCTTCGACTGGGTCCCAGCGGCGGTCGCCGCCCTGACGGACATTCCGGCGGCGGTCGCGGCCGCTCCCCGGACGAGTCCGCCGGGACATGCGGCGGACGCGCCGACCCTCCACGACCAGCGACCGGCGACGCGGGTCGCGGCCGGTTGGCTGAACGACTGGTTCAGCACGCGCTGCCTGCTCGTCGATCGGACCCGGCTCGCGGCGCATCTGCCGCTCGTCGGACCCGTCTGGGGTGCGGAGCTCGCCGTGCGCGCGCTCGTCGACCGCGGCTACCCGCCCGGCCCCGAGAGCATCCTCCATCGCGTCCTCGGCCCCCGCGGCCGGCGCTGCCTGCACCTCGCCGATGAGCGCGCGTGGCTGCTTCATCCGATCCGCAAGGATGCCGCCTACCTCGACCTGCTGCCCCGCATCGGGCAGGCGGTGGAGCGCGGCGTCGTCCCGCCCGGCCAACGCGGCTGGGCCGACATCCGAGTGGAGGATTGGCAGGCGTGGTCGCCGCCTTCCTGATGCCGTCCATGCTCCGCTTTCTGCCGGAATCGCTCAAGGAACGGCTCCGCCTGCGGGCCGGAGTGGTCACGCCGGTCAGCCGCCTGCGCAACCTGCGCCGCGCCGGCTTCGAGCCCGCGCACCTCCTCGACGGCGGGGCGTACCGGGGCGACTGGGCGCGGCTCGCCCGACAGATCTGGCCCCGGGCGCGCCTCGTGCTGGTCGAACCGCAGCCTTCGCAGGAGGCGGAGCTGCGCGCGCTCTGCGGCCGGCTCGAACCCGCGGTGTTCGTCGCCGCCGCCCTCGGCCCCGTCGCCGGCGAGGGTCGCCTCTGCCTGCAGGCGAGCAACAGCCGTCTCGACCCCGAAGCGCCCGGCCCGGCCGTCCGGGTGCCGGTGGTCACGCTGGCGGACCTCCTGCCCGCCCATGGTTTCGGCGCCGGCAGCCTGCTCAAGCTCGACCTGCAGGGCGGCGAGCTCGCCGCCCTGCAGGGAGCCGGCGACTGGTTCGGTCGCTGCGAGGCCATTCTCCTCGAGGTCTCGTGGCTGCGCATCGGGGAGCCGCCGCTCGTCCACGAGGTCTTCGCCGCGTGCGTTGCCCGCGGCTATCGTCCCTACGACCTCTGGGGACACAACCATCGCCCGCTCGACGGGGCCCTGTGGCAGACCGACGTCCTCTTCGTCCGGGAGGACTCGCCCCTGCTCGCCCGCCGCGACCACGCCTGACGCGCCCGTCCGTCGCGGCTCGTCCCGCCCTCTCCGCCCCTCCCCATGTCTCCACTCGTCCCGCGACTCGACCGATTCCTGCGCAAGCGGCCGTCCTGAACGTCCGCTCCCTGCCCATGCATCTGCTCTTCGCCTGCGACCCCCTTCTACCCGTGCCTCCCGCCGGTTACGGCGGCATCGAGCGCATCGTGGACGACCTCGTGCGGCATTTCCGCGCCCGGGGCCACGTCGTCGGTCTGGTCGCCAAGGCGGGCTCGACTTGTCCGGCCGACGCGTTCGTCCCGTGGCCCGACGAGCGCATCGCCGGGCTGGGGTCGACTCTCCGCAACGCCCTGGCGCTGCGGGCGACGGTGGCCCGGTTCCGGCCCGACGTCGTCCACAGCTTCGCGCGCCTCGCGTACTTGGGCGCGCTGCTGCCCGGGACGCTGCCGAAGGTCATGTCCTACCAGCGTCACACCGGCGGACGAGGCGTGGGCGTCGCCGCCCGCCTGGGCGGCCGCCACCTGCGCTTCACGGGCTGCAGCGAGTTCATCTGCGCGCAGGGTCGCCGGGCCGGCGGCGCCTGGACCGCGATACCGAACTTCGTCGACCTCGCCCGCTTCGACTTCGCGCCCGCCGTCCCCGCGGATGCGCCGCTCGTGTTCCTCAGCCGACTCGACGACATCAAGGGACCCGACACCGCCATCGCGATCGCCCGCGCCGCGGGCCGCCGCCTGATCCTTGCGGGCAACGTCTCGGCGGATCCCCGGCAGCGGCGGTTCTTCGAGGAGCGCCTCCGCCCGCATTTCGGGCGCGACGGCATCGAGTACGTCGGGGAAGTCGGCGACGCGGCCAAGGACCGCCTGCTTCGTTCGGCGGCCGCGCTGCTCGTGCCGATCCGGTGGGAGGAGCCCTTCGGCATCGTCTTCGCCGAGGCGCTCGCGTGCGGCACGCCGGTGATCAGCTGCCCGTCGGGCGCGCTGCCCGAGATCGTCGAGTCGGGGCGGACCGGCTTCCTGATTCCGAGCGAAGACGTCGCCGCCGGCGTCGCCGCGGTGTCCCGCTTGGCGGAGATCGACCGCCGCGCCTGCCGGACCGTGGCGGAGACGCGCTTCAGCCTGTCCGTCGTGGGCGCGGCCTACGAGACCCTGTACCGCGAGGTCGCGGACCGACGCTAGCATGGAGGCGTCGAGCGTCCGGCGGCCGCTGCGGTTCCTCCTCCTGGGAATGCTGCGGCGCGTGCTCCGCTGGCGCGGCCGGCGGCTGGAACTCTCCCCGGGCACGACGCTCGTGGTCATCGCGCCGCATCCGGACGACGAGACGTTCGGCTGCGGCCTGCTGCTGGCGCATCCGCCGGCGACCGGGATCGAACGGCACGTGGTCTTCCTGACCCGGGGCGAGGCGTCGCACGCCGGACACCCCGCGCTGAGTCCGGGGGAACTGGCGCGCCGCCGCACCGGGGAAGCCGGCGACGCCGCGCGTCGGTTGGGACTCCCGGCCTCGGCGCTGCATTTCCTCGACCTCCCGGATGGACGCCTCGGGCAATTGGACAGCGCGGCCGACGACGACCGGATCGCGGCGCTGCTCGACCGCCTGCGGCCGGACGTGGTGCTGGTACCCGACGAGCGCGACGGCAGCAGCGAGCATGCCGCGACCGCCCGCCTCGCGGCCCGGCTCGCCCGACGACCGGGCACGACCTGGCGCCGGCTGGCGTACCTCGTCTGGGCCGCGTGGAGCCCGCGCCTCCTGATCCGCATCGCCTGCGGCCGCGGCCCCGTGCGGCTCCACCACGTCGCCGGTGGCGCCGCCGACAAGGGGCGGGCGGCCGGCGCCTACCGGTCGCAGACCGAGTCCGTCGCCCCGTGGACGCGGCCGGTGCTGCCGGAGGATTTCGTTGCCGCCCTGGCCCGGGACGACGAATTCTTCCTGCCGCTGGACAACTGACCCGATGCCCGCCGCCCTCCCCTCCTCCGTCTCGCGCCTCGTCCGGCGGCTGCGGTTCGCCCTGTACGGATTCCGGCGGGGGCTCGGCCAGCCGGTGCCGGTGGAGGCGCTCGACCGCGAGTACGCGTCGGGCGCGTGGGACCACTTCTTCGGTCCCGACGAGCTTCCCCGCCACGAGGTGCTGCGCGACCTGATCCTCGCCGCCCACCCGCGTCCCCGCCTGCTCGACCTCGGGTGCGGCTCCGGGCGGCTGATCACCCTCCTCCCGCCCGAGCGCTTCGCGGGCTACCTCGGCGTGGACATCTCCGCGGAGGGCCTCTATCGGGCGCGCGCCCTCGCGCGGCCCGCGCCCTTCGACCGCTTCGAGCGACGGGACTTCGAGACGTGGATGCCGGAACCCGGGTCGTTCGACGTCGTCACCTTCAACGAGTGCCTCGGCTACGCCGCCGACCCGCGGGCCACGGCCGAGCGCTTCCACGCGGTCCTGCCGCCGGACGGGGCGCTCATCGTCTCCCATTTCCGCTCCACCAACCATGCGGAGCTCTGGCGCCGCCTCGAGCGCACCTTCGCCTACGCGACCGAGCGGGTCGTCACGAACGACCGGGGCCAGACGTGGGACCTGAGGGTGCTGCGGCGCCGCCCGTGAACGCGCCGTCCCCCGCCATGCGCCGCGTCCTGATCGTCAGCCCCCATTTCCCGCCGGTGAACGCCCCCGACATGCAGCGGTCGCGCCTCGCCCTGCCGCACCTGCGCGGCCTCGGCTGGGATCCGACGGTGCTCGCGGTCGCGCCGGAGAGGGTCGAAGGCGCGGTGCTCGACCCGCTGCTGCTGGAGACCTTTCCCGCGGACGTGCCGGTCGTCCGCGTGGGAGGCGTTCCCTCGGCCCTCACCCGCCGCCTCGGTTTCGGCTCGCTGTGGTGGCGGTGCGGCGGCGCGCTGCGGCGGGCGGGCGACGCCCTGCTCGCACGGGAGCGGTTCGACCTCGTGTTCTTCTCCACCACGCAGTTCGACGCCTTCACGCTCGGTCCGCGCTGGTGGCGCCGCCACCGCGTGCCCTACGTGCTCGATTACCAGGATCCCTGGGTCAACGACTACTACCGCCGCAGCCGGACGCGCCCGCCCGGAGGCCACCTGAAGTTCCGCTTCACCCAGTTCACCGCCCGACGGCGGGAGCCGGCCGTGCTGCGGCAGGCCGCGGCCGTGGTCGCGGTCTCGGCCGCCTATGGCCTCGACCTGCGGAGCCGCTACCCGTGGCTCGACGCGGAGCGGATCCACCACCTGCCCTTCGGCACGTCCGAGGCGGATTTCGTCCTGGCCCGCCGGCACCGCCCCGCGGCGCCGCTGGTGCCGACCGGGGACGGGAACGCGCACCTCGTCTACGCCGGGCGCTGCGGACCGGACATGTCCCTCTCCCTGACGGTGCTGCTGCGGGCCTTCGCCCGCTACCGCCGCAGTCACCCCGAGCAGGCGAGCCGCCTGCGCTTCCATTTCATCGGCACCGACTACGCGCCGCCGCCGCGCGGCCGGTACTGGGCGCTGCCGATCGCGGAGAAGGAGGGGGTGGTCGACCAGGTGGACGAAGTCTGCCACCGCATTCCCTACTTCGACGCCCTCCATTACCTCACGCACGCGGACGCGCTGGTCGTGCTCGGCTCGAACGACCCGTCCTACAGCGCCTCCAAGGTGTTCCCCTACCTGTTCGCGCGCCGCCCCCTCCTCACGCTCGTGCACGAGTCCAGCCTGATGCTCGAGCTCGCGCGCGAGCAGGGGATCGCCACGAGCTACGGCTATCCCGTGGTGGGTCTCGACGCGCCCCCGATCGAGGCGCTCGTGTCTCGCGTCCACCAGGAGTGGTTCGTCGACGGCGGATGGCGCCGTCCGCCTTCCGGCGACCTCGCGTCGCTGCATCGCCATTCCGCCGCCGCCATGGCCCAGCGGCTCGCGTCCGTGTTCTCCCGAGCCGTGGCCTGAGCCCCGCCCCGCGCCCCTGCCGATGCCGTCTCCTTCCCCCGTCCCCTTCCCTCCCCGCCGCGCGGCGCTCCGTCCGTCGCCGCGTCCGATCCGCGCGGCGCGGCGTGGTGGTCCCCGCGACAACGCATGAATCGCGCCGACACCCCCCACTCCGCCGGCGAGCGGCATCGGCTCTACGGCACCGCGGTGATGATCTCCGGCGGCCTGGTGGCGTACGCGGTCTACCGCGGCTGGCACCTGCCGATCGAGGAGCTCGGGCTCGCCGTGCTCTGCATCGTGCTCGCGGTCCGTCCCGCGCTCCGCTGGCTCCGGAACCAGCCGAACCCGATCCCGGCGTTCGAGGTGTTCATGCTGACGTGCATTCCCTCCTATGCCCTCCAACTCGTGTCGGAGCACGAGGGACTGTTCCTCTACAGCGACACCGTCATCCGCCGCGCCCTGCTCGCGGTGATCCTCTTCCAGATCGCCGCCCAGGTCGCGTTCGACCGCACGGTCTCGTTCGAGAAGACCACGCCCTTCTGGACGGAGCAGCTCTTCGATCGCGACATCAGCCGCTGGCTGCTGCCGGGACTCTGGTTCAACACCACCTACGTCCTCGTCTCCAACTTCACGACCTGGCTGCCGGGCGACGTGGACAGCATCCTCCGGGCCGTGTTCTTCGGCATCGCCACCGCCTGCACCTTCCTCCTCGGGCGCGCCTGGGGCGCGGGTGAGCTGTCGATCAACATGCGGGTCAATGTCTTCGTCGCCCTCCTGTCCTGCTACCTCCTCCAGATCACGACCCTCTACCTCATCTCCACCATCGCCGGCGTGATGGTGCTCTTCCTCGCCTACATCTCCGCCGGCCGCCGGATCCCTGTCGTGGCCCTGGCGCTCGTCTTCGTCACGCTCAGCATCCTGCACAACGGCAAGGGCACGATGCGGGTGAAGTACTGGGCGGAGGACGCCGCGCCGATCGAACTGGTCGACCTCCCGGCGTTCTACACGGAGTGGATCGACCACGGCATCGTGCCGTTCCGCGACGACGCGGAGGACGTGAAGAAGCGCGCGCTCCTCGAGCGCGCCTCGCTGCTCCACGTCATGTGCCTCGTGGTCGACTCCACCGACCGGGGCCTGCCGTTCATGGACGGCGAGACCTACGGCTACGTCCTGCCGATGCTCGTCCCCCGCATCCTCTGGCCGGGCAAGCCGTCGGGACAGTGGACGACCAGCCGCCTCGCCATCCATTTCGGCCTGCAGGACGAGGAGACCGCGAAGTCGACCTCGATCGGCTTCGGCGTGCTGGCCGAGGCGTACGCGAACTTCGGCTACTGGGGCATCCTGCTGCTCGGGGTGCTCATCGGCTGGGCGAACAAGCAGGCGGCCATCTGGACGCGGAATTCGCCGATGCTCTCGAACGGCGGCCTGCTCATGATCCTGCTCATGGCCTGGTCCATCCAGGTCGAGATGCCGATGAGCTCGTGGGTGTCCTCGTTCTACCAGGCGGCGATTTGCGTCCTGGGCATTCCCATCGTCGCCAAGCGGTTCCTCGTATGAGTTCCTCCGGCGCCGCCCGATCCGCCCCGGACCGTCCCCGACCCGCGTCCGCGCGGCTGGCCGTCGTGCTGTCGCACCCGACGCAGTACTACAGCCCGTGGTTCCGACACCTGGCGGGCCCGGAGGGGCTGGGCGACGGCGGGCTGCGGGTCTTCTACCTCTGGGACTTCGGGGTCGCGGAGCGCCGCGACCCGCAGTTCGGGCGGACCTTCCGCTGGGACGTGGACCTCCTCTCCGGCTACGAATCCGAGTTCGTGCCCAACGTCGCGCGCGACCCGGGCACCCACCACTTCGGCGGGCTCGACAACCCGGGCCTCGGCGCCCGGCTGGCGGCGTACCGGCCGGGCGCGCTGCTCCTCTTCGGGTACAACTGGAAGGCGCACCTCGGCGCGCTGGCGTGGGCCCGGCGGCGCGGCGTGCCCGTGCTGCTCCGCGGCGACTCGCACTGGCTCGGGCGCGGACGGCCGGCCGTCGCCCGGCGCGTCGCCCTCCACCTGCTGTTCCGCCAGTTCGCCGGCTTCCTCACGGTCGGGGCGGCCAACCGCGACTACTACCGCGCGGTGGGCGTCCCGGAGTCGCGCCTCTTCTTCGCGCCGCACGCGGTGGACGCGACGCAGTTCGACCCCCGCCGGCCCGAACCGGCGGAGGCGGCCGCGCGCCTGCGCCGCGAACTCGGGCTCCAGGGCCGCCGCGTGCTCCTCTTCGCCGGCAAGTTCCGCGCGGCGAAGCAGCCGGGGCCGCTCCTCGACGCCTTCCTCGACGTCGCCGGACCGGACGACGCGCTCGTCTTCGTGGGCGACGGCGAGGAGCGGGAGGCCCTCGAGCGCCGCGCCGCCGCGCGGCCCGACGCGCTCGTGCGGTTCCTGCCGTTCGCGAACCAGAGCGAGATGCCGTCCCGGTACCTGCTGGGCGACGTCTTCGCGCTCCCGTCCCGCGGCTCGTACGAGACGTGGGGACTCGCGGTCAACGAGGCGATGCACCTCGGCCGGCCCTGCCTCGTCTCCGACCTCGTCGGCTGCCAGCGGGACCTCGTCCTCCCCGGCGAGACGGGCTGGGTCTTCCCCGCGGACGACGCCGGCGCGCTGCGCGCGGCCGTCCGCGCCGCGCTCACCGCCCCGCCGGCTGAGCTGGCCCGGCTCGGCCGAGCCGCGACCGAGCGCGTCGCGCCCTACAGCTACGCCCGCGCCGCCGCGGGCCTCCGCTCCGCCCTCGAATCGCTCGCCTGACCGTGCGCATCACCCTCGTCAACGGATTCTTCCTCCCGCTCCCCCCGATCGGCGGCGGCGCGACCGAGAAGTCGTGGCACCGCCTCGCCCAGGAGTTCGCGGCCCGCGGGCACGAGGTCCGGGCCTTCTCCCGCACGTGGCCCGGACTGCCCGAGCGCGAGACGCTCGCCGGCGTCGCGTACGAACGCCTGCCGGGCTTCGACCACACGCGTTCCCTCGCCCGCAACGTGCTGCGCGACCTCCTCTGGAGCTGGCGCGTGTTCCGCCGGCTGCCGCCCGCGGACATCGTCGTCTGCAACGCGGTGACGCTCCCCGTCTGGCTGGGCCGCTGCCGGCCCGCGGCCGGCCGCGTGGTGCTGATGGCCGGTCGCATGCCGAAGGGCCAGTACCGGCGGTACCGGGCCGTGGCGCGCGTGCTCGCGCCGAGCACGCCGGTCGCGGCCCGCGTGGCGGCCGAGAACCCCGCCCTCGCCGGCGCCACGCGCGTGACCGGCTACCCGATCGACTGCGGGCTCCTCGGCGCGCCGCAGGCCGCGCCCGCCTTCGTGCCGCCGGCCGCGCCCGGCACGGTCACCCTCGGCTTCGTCGGGCGCGTGCACGCGGAGAAGGGACTCAAGCTCCTCGCGGACGCGCTGGCCCGCGTCGGACGCGAGCCGGGCCTGCCCCCGTGGCGCGTGCTGGTCTGCGGACCGTCCGACGTCGCCCGGGGAGGCTCCGGCCCCTCCTTCCGTCGCCAGCTCGCGGGCCGGCTCGGCGCCGCCACCGGCAACCGGGCGCACCTGCTCGAGCCGGAGTTCAGCGATCGGTCGCTGGCGGCGCTCTACCAGCGCATCGACGTCTTCTGCTACCCGAGCCTCGCGGAGGAGGGCGAGACGTTCGGCGTGGCGGTGGCGGAGGCCATGGCGGCCGGCGCCGTGCCCGTGGTCTCCGGGCTCGACTGCTTCCGGGACTTCGTGCGCGACGGCCAGAACGGCGCGGTCTTCGACCACCGGGCGCCCGACGCCGCGGACCGGCTCGCCGCGGCGCTCGTCCGCCTGCTGCGCGACGCGGACGGCCGCGCCCGCCTCGCCGCGGCCGCGCGCGCGGAGGCCCGGCGTTTCGACTACGCGCGCTTCGCCGACGACCTGCTCGCGGACTTCGCCCGCCTGACCGGCGATTGACCACGACGCCCGCCGGCGCTCGAATGCCCTCCCGATGACGCCCGAAGCCCCCTACCTCGGCCAGCATTGCACGACCCCGTACCCGCCCGGCGAGGTCCTGCGGCGCTGGCTCTGGCAGTTCGTGCAGGCGACGGTGTTCCGCTGGAGCCCGCGGCCGTGCCACGGCTTCCGCGCCCGGCTCCTCCGTCTCTTCGGCGCCGACATCCCCGCGCCCGGTCAGGTCGTCGTCTTCCCGACCGTCCGGGTGACGTTCCCCTGGCGGCTCGCGCTCGAGCCCCGCGCGATGGTCGGACCGGCGGTCACCCTCTACAACCTCGCCCCGATCCGGCTGCGCCGGGGCGCGAACATCAGCCAGAACTGCCACCTCTGCGCGGGCACCCACGACTACGCGCGTTGGTCGATGCCGCTCGTGGCGCGACCGATCACCATCGGCGCGAACGCGTGGCTCGGGGCCGACGTGTTCGTCGGACCCGGCGTCGAGGTCGGCGAACTCTGCGTCGTCGGCGCGCGCGCGGTGGTCGTGCGCGACCTCCCGGCCCGCACCGTCTGCGTCGGCCATCCGTGCCGACCGATCAAGGACCGACCTCTCCCCGCCTGAGCGCCGCGGCGATGCAAGCACTCCCAGAGAAGCGCGGACTCGCCCTCGTCCTCGGGAGTGTGGTCCTGCTCTGCCTGCCCCTGGCGCTCCAGCGGGAGGTCGTGAACTTCAGCGCCGACGAGGCGGCCTTCCACCTGCCGGCGATCCGCCAGATCGGCGAGAAGTGGCCGGACGTCGACCTCATCGCGGATTCGCTCTCGGCGACCGCTCCGGGCTACCATTACCTGCTCGCGACCCTGACGCTGCCTTTCGGCCAAGCGCTGCCGGCGGTCCGCGCGCTCAATCTGGTCGCCAGCCTCGCCGTGCTCGTCGTCCTCTGGCGCGCCCTGCCGGGTCCGGCCGTCACGCGCGCCCTGCTCGTCCTGCCGCTCGCTTGGTCGAACTTCTTCGTGAAGTCGGCCAGCTTCGTGGTGACCGACAATGCGGCCCTGCTCGCGTCCGCGCTGGTCCTCGCCCACGTCGGCAACGGCTCACGGCGCGCCACGGCCGGGCTCTCGTTCGCCGCGGCCGCCGCCATCGCGACCCGGCAAAGCACCGCGTGGCTCGTGGCGCCCCTCGCCGTCCGCTGCCTCGACCTCGCGGCGCCCCGCGACCGGACCATCGCCGCGCTCGGCCTGGCGCTCCCCCTCGGGCTGCTGGCGGCGCTCGTCGCGGCATGGAACGGACTGGTTCCGCCGCAGTGGCAGGAGGAGACGCTCGGCCGGGGGGCCAACCGTCTGCCGGCCGCCGCGTACGTGCTTTCCGTCGCGGCCTTGCTCGTCCCGCCCTACCTCCTCGCGTTCCGCCCCGCCGCCCTGCCGTCCCGGTCCGTCCCGGCGGCCGCGCTCGGAGCCGCGGTCGGCCTTCTCGCCGCGCTGGCGGCGCCCAACCTCCCCAACATGGAGGCGGGCCGCTGGGGCGGCTACCTCTGGAACCTCGCGGGCGCGCTGCCCGCGTTCGGCGAACGCTCCGTCGTCTTCCTCGTGCTGGCGCCCGTCGGCGGCGCCGCGCTGGCGCTCTTCTCCCTGGCGGTCGGGCGGTCCGCCGCGCGCGGCCGGATCGCGTGGCTCGCCACGCTCGGCGCCTGGACGGCGTCGCACCTCGCCAATCAGCAGCTGTTCCATCGCTACTACGAGCCGACGCTGCTGCTCCTGCTGGTCGCGGGCGCCGCCCTCCTGCTCCGGGAACGGAGCGGACCGATCGACCCCCGGCCCATGGCGGCCCTCGTCGCGGCCCAGCTGCTCATCACCCTCGTGACGGCCCATGGACGGGCCTTCGGACTCCTCTGACCATGCGCATCTGCCACATCGTGCCCAGTCTTGAGGAGCGGCACGGCGGGCCCTCGCGCTCGGTGCGGGCCCTGGCGGACGCGACCGCGGCGGCGGGCGCGGGCACCGTCCTCGCGACCACCCTCGAGGCCGGCCGGCCGATGGCGGCTCCCGAGGGCCCCGCACGGGTCGAGGTGTTCCCGCGCGTCGCGCCCCGCTGGCTCTGCCGTTCGCCGGGGCTGGCGGACCACCTCGCCCGCACGCCCTACGACTGCCACCACTCGCACGGCCTCTGGCTGCTGCCGCTGCGCTACGCGCACCGCGCCGCGGCGGCGCAAGGTTCTCCGCTGGTGATCGCGCCGCGGGGCATGATGACGGACTGGGCCTGGAGCCACCGCCGCGCGCGCAAGTGGCTCGCCGAGCGGCTCGTCCATCCCGGCGCCTTCGCCGCGGCCGCCGGCTGGCACGCGACCAGCGCGGAGGAAGCCGCGGACATCCGCCGGCTCGGCTTCCGCCAGCCGGTCTGCATCGCGCCGAACGGCGTCGCGCTGCCGGCCGAGGCCGAGCTGGCGGCGGCCCGCGCCCACTGGCACGAGGCGGTCCCCGAGCTGCGCGCGCGTCCCGTCGCCCTCTTCTACTCGCGCCTGCACCGCAAGAAGCGCGTGGTCGAGCTGATCGACCTCTGGTGCCGCCGCCCGCGCGACGACTGGTTCCTGCTCGTCGCGGGGCTTGAGGAGGAGCACACCGCCGCGGAGCTCAACGCCCGCGTCGCGGCCCGCGGGGCCGCGGACCGCCTCCGGGTGGTGGACGGGGCGGGCCGGCCTCCGCCCTACGCGGCGGCGCACCTCTTCGTCCTACCGTCGCATTCGGAGAACTTCGGCCTCGTCGTCGCGGAGGCGCTCGCGTCCGGGGTGCCGGCGCTGACGACGGACCGCATGCCGTGGCGGGAACTGGAGCCGCGCGGCGCCGGCTGGTGCCGCGCGTGGGAGGAATGGCCCGCGGTCCTCGCCGCCGCCCTCGCCGAGCCACCCGACCAGCTCCGGCGCCGCGGAGCGGCCGGCCGCGACTGGGTCGGAGCCGAGTTCACCTGGCGCCGTTCGGCCGAGCGCCTGCTGGAGTTCTATGCGCACCTCCGCGGACACTGAGCCGGTCGCCGGCCGCGACCCGAAGCGGCGCTCGCCCTTCTCCCCGCTGTGGGAGCAGGTGGTGCTGGTCCACGCCTCGGTCCTCGTCGTCGGCCTCTCCTGGTGGTTCGGCGGGCAGTCGCCGGGCGCCCGGGTCGCGCTGCTGGCCTGGTCCACGCTCGGCATCGGACTCTTCCTCGCCGCGGCGGGCTGGAACCGGCGCGAGGGCGCCGCGTCCCTCCGCCACCTCTGGCCGCTCGGGCTCTTCGACGTGCTCGTGGGGCTGAGCTGCCTCAATCCCACGACCTCCCTCGTGATGCGGGAGAACGAGCCGATGTTCATGTTCATCGATCCGCGCTGGGCGGGGCTGCCGAGCACGGCGCGGCCGGACCTGACGCTGCGCGAGCTCTGGCAGTTCAACGGCATCGTGCTCTCGTGCTACAACGTGTTCCTCGTGCTGCAGCACCGGGGCCGGCTGCGCCAGCTCCTCGCGGTCGTCGCCCTCAACGCGTTCGCGCTCGCGGTCTTCGGCACGTTCCAGAAGCTCGCGGGGGCGACGGGGCTCTGGTTCGGCGCGGTGCCTTCGCCCCAGCGGTACTTCTTCTCGACCTTCGTCTACCACAACCACTGGGGCGCCTTCGTCGTCCTCTGCCTCGCGGCGTGCCTCGGCCTGCTCTTCCACACCCTCCGGCGCGGCGGGCACCGCGACGTCTGGCACTCGCCCGTGCCGCTGGGCGCCGTCGCCGTGCTGTTCATCGCCGCGACCGCCCCGCTCAGCGCGTCGCGCTCGACCACGGTGCTGCTGACCGTGTTCCTGACCGGCGCCCTCGTCCATTTCCTCGCCCACGTGATCCGCGGACGGCGGGCGCGGCACGAGTCCGTGCTGCCGCAGGTCGGCGCCATCGTACTCGCCGCCGCGGTCGCGACCGCGGGCGTCCTCTACCTGAGCCGCGACGTCGTCCGGACCCGCCTGCAGACCACGGCGGAGCAGCTGCGCGACCTGCGCGCCGAGGACGCCACCAATTCCCGGCTCCAGCTCTACGGCGACACGTGGCGGATGGCGCGGGACAAGCCCGCCTTCGGCTGGGGCCTCGAGTCCTACGGGACGGTCTTCCGCCTCTACAACACGCAGCGCGCCGTGGAGCTCGTCTTCGGCCAGCGCTACTACCGGGAGGCCCACAGCGACTGGCTGCAGGCGCTCGCCGAGGTCGGCTTCGTCGGCACCGGCCTCCTCGTGCTCCTCGGCGCGGCGCCGCTCGTCCGCGTGCGCTGGCTCCGCGTGCGGTCCCACGTCCCGGCCTACCTGCTCGCCGGCTGCGCGCTCGTGCTGCTCTACGCCTGGGTCGAGTTCCCGTTCGCCAACCCGTCGGTGATGGTCGGCTTCTGGCTGTCGCTCTTCGCGGCGGCGCGGTACGCGCGCCTCGACCTCGCGGCGCGGGAGGAGGAGCGATGAGCGCCGCCCGCCTGCCGCTCTCCGTCGTCATCCTGACCCGGAACGAGGAGTCGCGCCTGCCCGCCTGCCTCGCGTCGGTCGCGGCCTGCGACGACGTCGTCGTCCTCGATTCGGGCTCCACCGACCGGACGGTCGAGATCGCGCGGCAGGCCGGCGCGCGGGTGCTGGTGCACCCGTTCCGCGACTTCGCCCAGCAGCGGAACCACGCGATGGACGCCGCGGCGTTCCGCCACCCGTGGGTCTTCCACCTCGACGCCGACGAGGCGATGACCCCGGAGCTCGCGGAAGAATGCGCGGCGCTCCGGGCCGACGATGCCTGCGCCGGCTACTACGCGGCGCCCCGCATGATGTTCCACGGCCGCTGGCTGAAGCGCTGCACGGACTTCCCCGCCTGGCAGGCCCGGTGCGTCCGCGCGGGCCGCTTCCGCTTCGTGCAGGCCGGGCACGGGCAGCGCGAGGCCCCGGGCACGCCGATGGGCTACCTGCGCGGCACCTACCTGCACGACATCTCCGCGCCGGACGAATCCGCCTGGGACGCCAAGCACCGGCGGTACGCCCGCGAGGAGGCGTCCGCGTTCCTCGCGTCCCCGCCCCCGCCGTGGTCGGCGCTGGGGTCGACGCACGCGCTCGAGCGCCGGCGCGCGCTGAAGCACCTCAGCTACCGGCTGCCGGCGCGCCCCCTCCTCCGCTTCCTCTACCAGTACGTCCTCCGCGGCGGCGTCCTCGACGGCCCCGGGGCGTGGCGCTACTGCCGCCTGCTGGCGCGGTACGAGCGCTTCGCCGCCGAGGCCCTCCGCGAGCTCCGCGCGACCCGGGAATCCCATGGCTAGCCGACGGCTCATCTTCGTGAACCGCGTCTACTGGCCGGACGGCGCGGCGACGGCCCAGCTGCTGACCGACCTCGCCCAGGGACTCGCCGCCCGCGGGCGCGACGTGCATGTGGTGACCGGCGGACGGGGCAGCCGGAGCGTGGAGGGCGTGACGATCCACCACACCGGCGGAGGCGCCTACACCGGCCTGCTGGGCCGCTCCCTGGCCTACGCGCGGTTCCTCCTGCGCTCGCGGTCCATGGTCCGCCGGCTCGCCGCCCCGGGCGACGTCGTCGTGCTCAAGACGGACCCGCCCCTGCTCGCGCCGGCGCTCACCGGCCCGGCCCTGGCCCGCGGCGCCGCCGTCGTCCAGTGGATCCAGGACATCTACCCCGAGATCGTCGCCGCCCACGCGGGGAGCGCCCTCACCCCGCTGCTCGAGCCGCTGCGCACCCGCCGCGACCGCGCCTGGCGGCGGGCGGCCGCGTGCGTCGTGGTGGGCGAGGACATGGCGCCGCTGCTGCGGGAGCGCGGGGTCGACCCGGCCCGCATCCGCCACCTTCCCAATTGGGCGCCGCGCGAGCTCCTGCATCCGCCCCCCGCCGAGCGCGTGGCGGCCCGGCGCGCCGAGTGGGACCTGGCGGGCAAGTTCGTCGTCGCGTATTCCGGCAACCTCGGCCGCGTCCACGAGTTCGCCACGCTGCTGGACGCCGCGGAGCGCCTCAAGGCGAAGCGCGGCATCGCCTTCCTCTTCGTCGGGGGCGGGCCGCGTATCACCGAGGTCCGCGCCCGCGTCGCCGACCGGCGCCTCGGCAACGTGCGCTTCGTGCGCAGCGTCCCGCGCGAGGAGCTGCCCGCCGCGCTGGCCGCGGCCGCCGCGCAGCAAGTCGCGCCACACCTCGAATTCGACCGGCGGGTGCGTCGGCGGCAGCACGTGGGTATAAGCGAGGCGGCCCGGCCCGCCCTTTTCGTCGGCCCGGCCGACTGCGCGGCGGCCCGCCTCGTCCGCGACGCCGGGGCCGGGTTGGCGTTCGCCCCGGGCGAGGGCGAGGCGCTCGCCGCAGGCGTCGCCGCGCTCCGGGGCGACCCCGCGCGCGCCGCGACGATGGGCGCCGCCGCGCGCGCGGCCTACGAGGCGGGCTTCCGCTTCGAGGACCAGCTCGCGCGCTGGGACGCGCTCCTGGCGGACGCCGGCGACGGGAGGATCGGCGTTGCCCCGGCGTCGGCCGGAGATTGAGTTGTCCACCTCGCACGCGATGAAGTCCCAGCGCCTCTTCTCCTTCCTGCTCATCCTGCTCGACGCGGCGACGGTGGTGCTGGCGTTCAACCTCGTGGCGTGGGCGCGCGACCTCGCCGGCCCGGGGGAGTGGATCGTCGCCACGCTGCAGCTGCCGGTGCTGGTGCACTTCCTCGGCGTCTACCTGATCGACGGGTACAGCAGCCGGACCGACATGATGTCGGTGACCTACGCCAGCCAGCACATCATCGCGCTCGTGGGGGTGCTGCTCGTCACACTGATGCTGACGTACGTCTTCGTCCCGCCGGGCTTCTCCCTCCAGACCAGCCGCCTCGTCACGGTCATCTCCTACCTCGCCATCATCCCCGTCTCCCTCGGGTACCGGCGCTTCGCCTACGGCCGGCGGCATGGCGGCGACGAGCCCCGGTACTTCCTGTTCGTCGGCACGCCCGAGAGCTGCCTCGAGTTCAAGGAGGAGTGCCGCCGCCACCAGATGCGTCAGGCGGTGCTCTTCGCGACGCCCGAGACGTTCGTGCGGGGCGCCCCGGCCCGCGCGGGCGTCTCCGCGCCGCCGTTCGGCGACGTGGTCAACTACCTCGAGGAGTACCGCGGCCAGATCGACGCCATCATCGTGCGCGAGTCGAGCCACGAGCTGCCGGCCGACGTCGCCCAGCGGCTGGTGGAGATGAACTTCTCCGGCGTGCCGACGTACACGCTCGAGCTGTTCCACCAGGTGTTCTGGCGGAAGATCCCCCTGTACCGGCTGAATCAGTCGTGGCTCTTCCAGGAGGGCTTCCAGATCGCGCGGGAGCCCGTCTTCGAGCGGCTCAAGCGCATCAGCGACGTCGTCTTCTCGGTCCTCGGCCTCGCCCTCTTCCTGCCGCTGCTGCCCTTCCTCGCGCTCGCCATCTGGGCGACCGACCGAGGACCGGTCTTCTTCCGGCAGACGCGCGTCGGCCGGAACCGCGTGCTGTTCGACGTCTACAAGCTCCGCACCATGCGCGTGGCGGCGGAGGGCGACGTCTACACGCGCGAGGGGGACGCCCGCATCACCCCCATCGGCCGCCTCCTCCGCGCGACGCGGCTCGACGAGTTCCCCCAGCTGCTGAACGTCCTGCGCGGCGAGATGAGCCTGATCGGCCCGCGCGCCGAGTGGGTCAAGCTGGTCGAGCGCTACGAGCGCGAGATCCCCTGCTACCACTTCCGCCACCTCGTGAAGCCGGGCATCACCGGGTGGGCCCAGGTCAACTACCCGTACGGCGCGAACCTCGACGACACGATGCGCAAGCTCGAGTACGACCTGTACTACATCCGCTTCTTCTCCTTCGTGCTGGACGCCTCGATCGTGCTCAAGACGGTCCACGTCATGCTCGGCGGGAAGGGACGCTGACCGCGCGCTGGCGTCCGGGCGCCCGGCGTGCATCGTGCCGGCATGGCCAAGACCCTGACCTACGACCTCGTCTGCATCGGCGGCGGCAGCGCCGGCTTCAACGCCGCGCGGGTCGCGGCGGACCTCGGGAAGCGCGCGGCCGTCGTGGACGGCGCGCGCCAGCTGGGCGGGCTGTGCATCCTTCGCGGCTGCATGCCGTCCAAGACGCTCCTCTACGCGGCGGAGCGGCTCCACCAGGCGCGCGACGCCGCTCGCTTCGGGCTGCGCGTGCGCGGCGCCGAACCCGACATGCGGGCGGTCCAGGCCCGGAAGCGCCGCATCATCGCCGACTTCGCCGACCACCGGCGCCGCGCCCTCGCGGCCGGGCGCTTCGACCTGCACCGCGCCTTCGCGCGCTTCGAGGACCCGCACACGCTCGCCCTCTCGGACGGCACCCGCCTGCGCGCGCAGCGCATCCTCGTCGGCACCGGCTCGCGCGTGAGCGTGCCGCCGGTCCCCGGCCTCGCCGCCGCGCGGGCGTGGACGAGCGACGACGTGCTCGACCTCGACTTCCTGCCACGGAGCGTGCTCGTGCTCGGCGGCGGCATCGTGGCCTGCGAGCTGGCCCAGTACCTCCGGCGCATGGGGTCGCGGGTGGTCCTCGTGCAGCGCAGCCGGCACATCCTCCGCGACCACTCCGACGAGGCGTCGGAGGTCGTGCAGCGCGCGCTGGTCGAGGAGGGCGTGGAGCTCTTCGCCGGCACGGCCATCGAGTCGATCGCGCAGGACGCGCGCGGCACCACCGTGCGCTTCCAGCACGACGGCCGCACCGTGGTCCGCCGCGCCGACCACCTGTTCAACGCCCTCGGCCGCGAGCCGGCGACCGCCGGCCTCGGGCTGGAGGCGGCCGGGGTGCGCCTGCGTCCCGGCGGCCAGGTCGTGACGAACCGCTGGCAGCAGACGAACGTGCCGCACATCTACGCCGCCGGCGACTGCGCCGGTCCGGCCGAGATCGTGCACGTGGCGATCCAGCAGGCCGAGCTCGCCGTCCGCCACGCCTTCGGCGTCCCCGGCATCCGGCCGGTCGACTACTCGCTCCTGCTCAACGTCGTCTTCACCGACCCGCAGCTCGCCACGGTCGGACGGCTCGAGCGCGACCTGCGGGAGGCGGGCGTGCCCCACCTCGTGGCCTCCTACCCCTTCGACGACCACGGGAAATCCATCCTGATGGAGGCGAAGCACGGCTACGTGAAGGTCATCGCCGAGCCCCGCCGCGGCCGCCTGCTCGGCGCGGAGATCGTCGGGCGCGACGCCGGCGAGCTCATCCATTGCCTCGCCGTCGGGCTCGCCGGGCGGGCCACCGTGTTCGACCTCCTGCGGGCGCCCTGGTACCACCCGACGCTGGCGGAGATCATCACCTACCCGCTGGAGGAGCTGGCGGAGAAGGTCCGCGGAAAGTAGCGACGGCGACCGGTGCGCGGCCGCTGGGGCCGGGCGCCCCGCCCCGGTCCGCCGAATCGACGCGGAGACGGCGCCGCCTCCCCGGGGAAGCTCCGCGATCCGGGGCGATTTTGACTTTGCGGCGGGGCGGAGCCTGCGGGAAAAAGGGACCATGCGCTCCCCGTCCGCCCCCGAATTCCTCACCGAGCTGCTCAAGGCCAAGTCGCCGTCCGGCGCGGAGGCCCAGGCCCAGGCCGTCTTCGACCGCTTCGTGCGGCCGCACGCCGACACCTACGCGGACGACGCGCTGGGCAACCGCATCGCGACGCTGAACGCGGCCGGCGGTCCGACCGTGATGTTCTCCGGGCACATGGACGAGCTCGGGCTCATCATCACCTACGTCAACAAGGACGGCTTCCTCTACTTCGACACCATCGGCGGCCACGACCGCACGATCATCTCCGGCCGGCGCGTCATCATCCAGACGGCGGCGGGCCCGGTGAAGGGCGTCACCGGCAAGCGGGCCATCCACCTGATGGAGGAGGCCGACCGCAAGAAGGTGCCCGAGATCCACGAGATCTGGATCGACATCGGAGCCCGCAGCAAGGCGGAGGCGCTGCGGCGCGTGGCGATCGGCGACGTCGCGACGTACGACCACGAGTTCGAGCTCATCCACGGCACCGTCGGCACCGCGCGCGCCTTCGACAACAAGGTCGGCGCCTACGTCGTCGGCGAGGCGCTCATCCGGCTGAAGGCCGCCAAGGCGCGCCTCGGCGCCCGCGTCGTCTCCGTCGCGACGACGCAGGAGGAGATCGGCGTCCGCGGCGCGACGACCTCGGCGTTCGCCGTGGACCCGCACGTCGCGCTCGCGGTGGACGTCGGGCACGCCACCGACCATCCCGACTGCGACAACCGCAAGTACGGGGAGACGAAGCTCGGCGGCGGCCCCATCATCTGCCGCGGGCCGAACATCAATCCCAAGGTCTTCGCCCGGCTCGCGGAATGCGCCAAGAAGGAGCGGATCCCCCACCAGTTCGAGGCGGACCCCCGCCCGACCGGCACGGACGCGCGCGCGATCCAGACGGCGCGCGGCGGCGTGGCGTGCGGGCTGGTGTCGATCCCCCTCCGCTACATGCACACCCCGAGCGAGGTGGTGGACCTGCAGGACGTCGAGAACTGCGTCCGCCTCTTCGTCGCCTTCGCCAAGTCGGTGAAGGCCGGCGAGAGCTTCAACTGGTGACCGGTCCGGGAGCGGGCCCGTCCCGGCTCAGGCCGCGTCCTTGCTCGTGGAGGTCGCCCGCTGGGCGGCCTTCTTGAGCTGCGGACGCTTGCGGCCCTCGACCACGGCCTGGTCGATCACGACCTCGACCACGTCGTCGCGCTGCGGCAGCTCGTACATCACCTCGAGCATGAGCTTCTCGAGGATGGCGCGGAGGGCGCGGGCGCCGGTCTTGAGCTCGATGGCCCGGCGGCCGATGGCGCGCACCGCGTCGCGGGTGAAGGTCAGGCGCACGCCGTCCATCGCGAAGAGCTTGGAGTACTGCTTGACCATCGCGTTCTTGGTCCGGAGCAGGACCTGCTCGAGGTCCTCGACCTTGAGCTCGTCGAGCACGGAGACGACCGGCAGGCGGCCGATGAACTCCGGGATCATGCCGAAGCGCACGAGGTCCTCGGGTGCGACCGAGCGCATCATCTCGTCGGGCGAGAGGTCGTGGTCGGCCTTGTTGACGTGGAAGCCGAGCGAGCGCTGGCCGAGGCGCTTCTTGATCACCTGGTCGAGCCCGACGAAGGCGCCGCCGCAGACGAAGAGGATGTTCGAGGTGTTGACCTGGATGTACTCCTGGTTCGGGTGCTTGCGTCCGCCCTGGGGCGGCACGTTGCACACCGTGCCCTCGAGGATCTTGAGCAGCGCCTGCTGCACGCCCTCGCCGGAGACGTCGCGCGTGATGGAGACGTTCTCCGTGGTGCGCCGGATCTTGTCGATCTCGTCGATGTAGATGATGCCGCACTCGGCCTTCTTCACGTCGTAGTTCGCCGACTGGAGCAGGCGGAGCACGACGTTCTCCACGTCCTCGCCGACGTAGCCGGCCTCGGTGAGCGTGGTGGCGTCGGAGATGGCGAACGGCACGTCGAGGATCTTGGCCAGCGTGCGGGCAAGGAGGGTCTTGCCCGAGCCGGTCGGGCCGACGAGCAGGATGTTGCTCTTCTCGACCTCGACCTCGTCGAACTCCGAGGAGAGCGGCGCGCCCGTGCGGCTGCCCTGGGCCGGGTCGAAGTTGAGGCGCTTGTAGTGGTTGTAGACCGCGACCGAGAGGACCTTCTTGGCGTGGTCCTGGCCGATGACGAAGTCGTCGAGCACCTTCTTGATCTCGGACGGCTTGACCAGGCGGAAGGCCGGCTTCGGGGCGGCCGGCGCGGCCTCGGCCGGGGCGGCCTTCACCTCGCGGTCGATGATCGACTTGCAGACGTTGACGCAGGAGTCGCAGATGTAGACGCCCGGGCCCGCGATGATCTTGCGGACCTCGGCCTGCGACTTGCCGCAGAACGAGCAGAGGGTCATGCGCGAGGACTTGGCCATGCGAGGATGTATCGGCCCGGGGGGCCGCTGAGTCGAGGGGTTTTTCCCGTCGGCGGACGGCGCCGCCCTCAGGCCGCGCCCTGCCCGGCGATCTGCTGGGCGTCGCGGGTCGAGGCGACGACGTGGTCCACGATGCCGTAGGCCTTGGCCTCGTCGGCGGAGAGGTAGTAGTCGCGGTCGGAGTCGCGCTCGACCTGCTCGACCGACTTGCCCGTGTGGCGGGCGAGGACGGTGTTGAGCGTCTGGCGCCAGCGCAGGATCTCGCGCGCGGCGATGGCGATGTCGGCCGTCTGGCCGCCCGCGCCGCCGCTGGGCTGGTGGATCATGACGCGGCTGTTCGGGAGGGCGAAGCGCTTGCCCTTGGTGCCCGCGGCGAGGAGCACGGTGCTCATGCTGGCGGCCATGCCGATGCAGTAGGTCACCACGTCGTAGGGCATGAAGTTGATCGTGTCGTAGATCGCCATGCCGCCCGTGACGACGCCGCCCGGGGAATTGATGTACAGGTGGACGTCCTTCTTCGGGTCCTCCATCTGGAGGAACAGCATCTGGGCGATGACCAGGTTCGCCACCGTGTCGTCGATCGGGGTGCCGATGAAGATGATGCGGTCCTTCAGCAGGCGGCTGTAGAGGTCCATCGACCGCTCGCCGCGGCCGGTGTTCTCGATGACGATGGGTGCGTAGTAGCTCATGCTCAGGCCTTAGCCTGAGTGACCGTAGCCTGCGAGACCACGAAATCAAGGGCCTTGTCGAAGAGGATCTGCTGCTGCACCGCGCGCAGGTGCTCGCGGTCGCGGCCGATCTCCTTCACGAGCTTGTCCGGCTTCTGGCCGGAGCGCATCGCCTCGCGCAGGAACCACTGGTTGAGGTCCTTCTCGTCGACCTTGATGCCCTCGGCCTCGGCGATGCGCGCGAGCAGGAGCTGCACCTTGACGCGGGCGACCGCGGCCTTCGAGGCGCTCTCGAAGAGCTCCTTCTTGTTCTTCTCGAAGTCCTCCTGCGGCACGCCGCGGCGCATGTTCTCCTCGATGAACTGGCGGAGCACGCCGTCGCGCTCGGAGGCGACGAGGCTCTCGGGCACCGGGAAGTTCGCCGCCGCGACGAGCGCGTCGGTCACCTGGCGGCGCTGCGCCGCGCGGTTCTCGTACTCCTTGCGGCGCGCGAGGCCGGACTTCACCTGCGCCTTGAGCGCGTCGAGGCTGTCCACCTGGTTGGCCTTGAAGAAGGCCTCGTCGAGCGCCGGGAGGGCGCGCTCGCGGACCTCCTGCACGTCGATCGCGTAGACGACCTGCTTGCCGGCCAGCGCCGGCACGGCCGAGAAGTCCGCGGGGAAGGTCACGGTCACGTCCTTGCGGTCGCCCGCCTTCAGCCCGCCGATCTGCGCGGCGACGCCGGGCAGCAGGCCCTCGTTCTGGCCCTCGACCTCCTCCCACGTCTGCGGGGCCGACGCGTAGATGGCCTTGTCGCCGACGACCTCCGCGAGCGGTCGGCCGTCGAGGGTGCCGGCGTAGCCGAAGCGGACGTAGTCGCCCTTGGCCGAGGGACGCTCGGCCACCTTGAAGTCCGCGCGCTCGGCGCGCATGCCCTCGATCACCTGGTCCACCTCGGCGTCGGTCGCCTCCGCCGAGCCGACCTCGGTCGCGAGACCCTTGTACACGGGCAGCTCGAACGTGGGCCGCACGTCGACGGTGACCTTGACCTCGACCGCCTGGCCCGGGGCGAGGTCGCCCTCCGCGACGTCGACGACGGAGAGCACGTCCACCTTCGACTGCTCGAGGCCCTGGCGGTAGGCCTTGCCCACCACGCGGCCCTTGAACTCCTCGCGGAGCTCCTTGGCATAGCGCTTCTGCACCATCGCGGCCGGCGCCTTGCCGGGGCGGAAGCCCGGGATCGAGACCTGCTTCGCGAACTCGCCGACGAGCGCGGTGAACTCGGCGTCCACCTCCGCCTGGTCGAGCGTCACGGTGAGGAGCTTGCGGGTTTCGTTGAGGTCGGAGACTTGGACGTTCACGGGAGGAGGATTCCGAGGGTTTTCTGGACGTAAAAGCGTCGAGGTAAGTCGCCGCTCCGAGCACGGTCAAGGTCTGTTTCTTTTCCCCGCCCCGGGGAACGGCCTTGGCCTCGCCCCCCGCGGCCGCCAACGTGGCCGCGCGGTGGTCAGCCTCGCCCAACTCCTTGCGGCCCATGAGGGCGTCCTCGTCCTCGACGCGGCCTCGACCCGCGTGCAGGTCGGCCTCGTGCGCCGCGCCGCGCCGGCGGTCTGGCGGGCGTCCGACGACGAGGCCGCCAAGGCCCTGTTTCGACTGACGACCGAGGTGCTGGACGCGGCCGGCTGGACGCTCGACCGCGTGCCGGCCTTCGTCTTCGGCGCCGGACCGGGCTCCCTGCTCGGGGTCCGCACCGTCGCGATGGCCCTGCGCACCTGGCTGGTCCTCGCGCCGCGGCCCGTGCACGCGTTCCGTTCGCTCGAACTCCTGGCCCACGGGCTGGCCGGCGAGGCCGCCTGGCGGCCGTCGCTGGTGGTGGCCGACGCCCGGCGCGGCACCTGGCACGCGGTCGCGGTCGCCGCGGACGGGACGGTCGGCCCGCTGCGCCGCGTCGCCCACGGGGAACTCGAGGGCGCGGGACCGCGCCTCGCGCTGCCGGCCGAGTTCCGCCGGTGGGCCGCGCCGCCGCGCGCCGCCGACGAGGTGGCCTACGACGTCGCGGCGCTCGCCGCCCGCACGGCGGAGGTGGCGCTGCTCGAGCCGATGGCCCTGCCCGACGCCTTCGCGCACGAGCCGCCCGAGTACCGCCGCTGGTCCCCGCAGGTGCACCGCGCCCCCGCGGAGGGCGGATGACGCCGATCGCCGAAACCGCCGCGCCGACCGGGGCGTCTTCTCCCCGACACCCGCATCCCATGGCCCCATCGTTCTCCCTCTCCCCCGCCGAAGCCTGGCTCCCCCTGCCCGCGGCGGACTGGAACGAGGACGCCGCCCGTCACCTGCTGGCCCGGCTCGGTTGGACCGCGACCGCCGCGGAGACCGCGCGCGCGCTGCAGGACGGACTGCAGCCCACGCTCCGCCGCCTGCTCGGGCGCATGCCGGAGTTCCCCCAGCCGCCCCTGGTCGCGCAGCTCGAGCAGGACGCGCCCGAGATCCGCCGCCGGGTCGCGCGGGGGACCGAGATGGAGCGCCGCATGGCCGCGCGCGACGCCCGCGAGCGGGCGCGCGAGGCGCTCGCGGAGCTGACGATCCAGTGGCTGGCGCACGCTTCCCGTCCGGAGAACGCGGCCGCCGAGAAGTGGCTCCTCTTCCTGCAGGACGTGTGGGTCGTGACCTTCGAGAAGGTCCGCAACACGGCGCTCCTCTACCAGCACCAGGACCTGCTCCGCCGCCGCGCGCTCGCGTCGTACCGCGACGTCGCGAAGGCGATGACGCGCTCGCCGGCGATGGTCGAGTTCCTCGACCTCCAGCGCAGCCGCGCCGGCGCGCCCAACGAGAACTTCGCCCGCGAGCTCTTCGAGCTCTTCACGCTCGGCGAGGGCCATTACACCGAGCGCGACATCAAGGAGGCCGCGCGCGCCTTCACCGGGTACCGGCAGAACCTCGGCAAGTTCGCCTTCGTCCGCCGCCAGCACGACGACGGCGAGAAGACCGTCTTCGGCCAGTCCGGGCGCTTCGACGGCGACGCCATCGTGGACCTCGTCTTCCGGCAACCCGCGGCGGGCCGCTTCCTCCCGGGCGAGATGGCGAAATTCTACCTCTCCGCCGATCCGCTGCCGCCGGACTACCTCGCGCCCCTGGGCGCCTGGTGGGCGGAACGGGACTACCGCCTCGACGCGCTGCTCGGCGCCTTCTTCGGCTCCCGCCTCTTCTTCGCCCCCGAGTTCCGCGGCAACTTCATCAAGAGCCCGCTGCAGTTCTACCTCGGCCTGATGCAGGACCTCGACGTCGTGCCGGCCCCCCTGCCCCGCCGCGTGCTCGGCGCCCTGCGGCAGATGGGCCAGATGCCGTACGCGGCCCCGAACGTCCGGGGCTGGGTCGGCGGGCGCAACTGGATCAACTCGGCGACGCTCGCCTCCCGCCGCGGCGTCGTGGTCGCGCTGCTCTCGCCCCTGCCCGAGGACCTGCTCAACGGCGACGAGCGCGCCGCCCTCCGCGCCGCCGGCCCGGACCGCCGCTACACGCTCGATCCCGCCCGGCTGGAGGCGTGGGCGGGCCTGCCCTCCGACCAGGCCGCCGCCGCCCTCGTGTCCTTCGCGCTGCCCGCGCGCGCGGGCGACGCGGCCCTGCGGGCCCGGCTCGCCGCCTTCCTCGACGGGAACGGACGCGCCAACCGCGTGCGCGCCGTCCGGGCCGCCCTCGCGACGCTGTTCGAGTCCCCGGACTACCAACTCTGCTGACGATGAAGAACCCGCACCCCTTCCTCCCCTCCACGCGCCGCGAGTTCCTCCGCACCGGCACCCGCGGCGTCGGGCTGCTCGCGTTCAGCCAGTTCGCCCCGTCCTTCCTCGTCGAGTCCGTCGCCGCCGGGGCGCCGACGCCGGAGCGCGACCGCACCGTCCTCGTCCTCGTGCAGCTGGCCGGCGGCAACGACGGGCTCAACACCGTCGTCCCGCTCGCCGACCCGCACTACCGCCGCCTGCGGCCCACCCTCGCGCTCGGCGCCGACGACGTGCTGCGGATCGACGACGCCACCGGCCTGCACCGCGCGTGCGCGCCGCTGCACGCGCTCCTGCAGGAGGGCCGGCTGGGCATCGTGCAGAACGTCGGCTACCCGAACCCGAACCGCTCGCACTTCCGCTCCACCGAGATCTGGGAGACGGCGAGCGACGCCGCCGAGACGCTGCCGACCGGCTGGCTCGGGCGGTTCTTCGACCACGCCTGCGGCGGCCTTCCCTCCGGCACCCCCTGCGGCGTCAACATCTCCAACGAGGTGCCGCAGGCCTTCCTCAGCGCCGCCGCCCACCCGACCTTCAGCCTCCTGCCGAACGCGCGCGGCGGACGCGAGAACCGCGCCGGCCTCGACCTGCTCGAGTCGTTCCTGCGCGGGGGCCCGGAAGGACACGGGGAGCACGACGGCAACGCGGGCTACCTCCGGCACACGATGATGGACGCGCTCGTGACGGAGCGCCGCTTCCAGCAGGTCCTCGCCGCCTACAAGCCCTCGGTCGATTACCCGGGCAACCCGTTCGCCGCCTCGCTGCGCCAGGTCGCCGCCCTCATCGCGGCCGGCAACGCGACCCGCGTCTACTACGTCTCGCTCGGCGGCTTCGACACGCACGCCAACCAGCTCAACGCCCACGCCGCCCTGCTCCGCACCCTGAGCGAGGGACTCGCCGCGTTCCAGCGCGACCTCGAGGCCAAGCGGCTGGGCGACCAGGTCCTGACGATGACCTTCTCCGAGTTCGGGCGCCGCCCGAGCGAGAACGAGAGCCGCGGCACCGACCACGGCACCGCCGCCCCGCTCTTCGTGCTCGGATCGCGCGTCAAGGCCGGCCTCCACGGCCGCGCCCCCGCGCTCGCGCTCGAGCGCAACGAGGACCTCGCGTTCTCCACCGACTTCCGCGCCGTCTACGCCACCGTGCTCGACCGCTGGCTCGGCACGGACGCGCGCGCGGTCCTCGGCGGCGACTACTCCCCGCTCGCCTTCGTCTGAGCCGGGCGCCGCGGCCGTGCGGCGGCCAGCGCGCGCCGGATGCGGGGCAGGTGCGTCCGCGCGGCGGCGTAGCCCGCGGCCTCGATCTCGTCGAGGTGGCGCGTGTCGAACATCCCGAACTGGGCCGCCTCCCACGGCAGGATGAGCGCGTCGCAGCTGTCGAAGTTCGGGCGCGACTGCCGGTGCATGCCGATCTCGAGGGCCCGCTCCAGCACCGCGAGGCCCGTCCCGAGGTCGCGCGGACCGGCCGGCGGCAGCGGCCGCACGTGGACGCCGATGACGAAGTCGCAGCGGCTCCGCACGAGTCCGACCGGGAAGTTGTCGACGATCCCGCCGTCGGCGTACCAGCGGCCGTCGATCTCCATCGGCGCGTAGACCATCGGCACGCACGACGAGGCCACGATCGCCGGGACCACCGGACCGGCGTCGAACACCCGCGGCTCGCCGCTGAACAGGTCGGTCGCGACCACGGCCAACCGGCGCCGCAGCGCGTCGAAGGAGTCGCGCGGGAAGTGCCGGGAGAAGGCCGTCACGTACTTCTGGGGATCGATCAGGCCCGGCTTGCCGAACGCGACGTTCCTCAGCTGCAGCGGGTCGGTCGCGCGGAAGACCTCGAGGATCTCCGGCGGCCCGAGCCCGGCCGCGTAGAGCCCGCCGACGAGGGCGCCGCAGCTGGCGCCCGCGACGTCCACCGGCTCGATGCCCGCCTCGAGCAGGGCCCGCAGCACGCCGATGTGCGCGACCCCTCGCGAACCGCCTCCCGAAAGCACGAGGCCGATTCTCTGCGGACGAGACCGGCGGGGTCGCTCGGAGTCGGCGAAACTCATGACGACAGACTAGCGCCAACCGTGCGCGACGCCAGCGCGCTCCGGCCGGTCCCGGAATTGACCCGGATGGCCGGTGGTCCGGCGCTCGTCGGCGTGCCGCCGGACTCGTTCGCCTCCGATGACGGGCTTGCCCTCCGCTGCTGGACGGCTGTGCCGGCGGGCGTTCCGCGGGGACGCGTGGTCCTCGTCCACGGTTTCGGCGAGCACGCCCGCAGCCTCCCCTGCCGGCTCCTGACCGAGGCCCTGCTCCAGCGCTCGTTCGTCACCTGCGGCTTCGACCTCCGCGGACACGGGCTGTCGCCCGGCCCCCGCATGGACACCCCGTCCTGGGAGCACCTGCGGGCCGACGTGAAGGCCTTCCTCGACCTCGTCCAAGCGGACGGCCCCCGCCTCCCGACCTTCCTGCTCGGCAACAGCCTTGGCGGGCTGCTTGCGCTCGATGCGGCCATCCACGGCCCGACCAGCCTCGCCGGCGTCGTCGCCCTTGCGCCCGCCGTGGACGAGTCCGGCGTCCCCGGGACCGTCCGCCTCGTCGTGCCCCTGCTCGCGCGCATCGCCCCCCGTCTGCCGATCGATCCCGGACTGGACCTGGCGTCCCTCTCCCGCGACCGCGAGCTGGCAGAGTCCTATCTGGCGGACCCGCTCTTCCAGCGACGCACGACGCCCCGCCTCGGCGCCGCGGTGCTGGGCGCGATGCGCACCACGCGCCGGCGGGCGGGGCACCTCGCCGTTCCCCTGCTCATGCTGCACGGCGAAGCGGACCGGGTCGTGCCCGCGGCGGGCAGCGCGGCGTTCTTCGCCGCCGCCGGCAGCCGCGACCGCACCCGCATCGCGTACCCGGGCGCCGGCCACAACCTGCCGATCGAGACCTGCCGCGCGCGCGTGTTCGCCGACATCGCCGAATGGCTCGAGGCCCGCGCGCAGCCCGCGGAGTGAACGACGGATCGCGAGGATTCCGCGGACGGACTCCCAACGGGACGCCGGCTGGCACGCGTGGAAGACACCGGACAAGTCCCCATGCGGTGACCGGAAGCAAGGCTCCGCGGTCGGGTCGCGTTCCGTGCGAGCCGCGGCCGGGTCCCAACGCGGGCGTCCGCTCAGGGCTTGCCGATGCCGAAGGCGCGGAAGCCCAGCTTCCGGAGGGCGGGCAGGTCGAGGATGTTGCGGCCGTCGAAGACGAAGGCCGGCTTGGGCATGCCCTCGTGGATCCGGCGGTAGTCGAGCCGCTTGAACTCGTCCCACTCCGTCACGACCGCGATCGCGTGGGCGCCGGCGCAGGCCTCGTACGCGGAGGCGGCCACGGTCAGGCGCGGATTCGTCTGGCCGCGGCCGAGGATGTCGGCGCGGATCTCGTCGGCGGGCACCTTGGGGTCGTACACGCAGACGGCCGCGTGCTCGGCGAGGAGGTCGCGGCAGACGTTGATGGCGGCCGATTCGCGGGTGTCGTTGGTGTCCTTCTTGAAGGCGAACCCGAGCACCGCGATCTTCTTGTCGGCGACGGTGTTGAAGAGCTCCTTCACGATCCGCGCAGCGAAGCGGCGCTTCTGCCAGTCGTTCATCGCGACCACCTGCGTCCAGTAGGCGGCGACCTCGGGCAGGCCGAAGCTTTCGCAGAGGTAGGTGAGGTTGAGGATGTCCTTCTGGAAGCAGGACCCGCCGAAGCCGACCGAGCTGCGCAGGAATTTCGGGCCGATGCGGCTGTCCTTGCCGATCGCGTTCGCGACCTCGTCCACGTCCGCGCCCGTCGCCTCGCAGAGGGCGGAGATGGAGTTGATGGAGGAGATGCGCTGGGCGAGGAAGGCGTTGGCGACGAGCTTGGAGAGCTCCGAGGACCAGAGGTTGGTGGTGATGATGCGCTCGCGCGGCACCCAGCGGGCGTAGACGTCCACGAGGGTCTGCACCGCGCGGTCGCCCTCGGGCGAGCGCTCGCCGCCGATCAGCACGCGGTCGGGTTCGAGGAGGTCCTGCACCGCCGTGCCCTCGGCGAGGAACTCGGGGTTGGAGAGCACCTGCGCCTGGAGGCCGTTGCCGTTGGACGCGAGGATCGTCCGGATCGTGTCGGCCGTCTTCACCGGGATGGTGGACTTCTCCACGATGATCTTCGGGCCCTGGGCGTGCTGGGCGATGGTCCGGGCGACGGACTCGATGAAGCGCAGGTCGGCCGCACGGCCGGCGCCGACGCCGTAGCTCTTGGTCGGCGTGTTGACCGCGACGAAGATGATGTCGGCCGACGCGATGTGCGCGGCGACGTCCGTGGAGAAGTGCAGGTTGCGGCCCCGGGCCTCGCGGACGACCTCGTCGAGCCCCGGTTCGTAGATGGGCAGCTCGGGGCCGTTCCAGGCGGCGATGCGCGCGGCGTTCATGTCCACGACGGTGACCTGGATGTCCGGGCACTTGCGGGCGATCATGGCCATCGTGGGGCCACCCACGTAACCGGCGCCGATGCAGCAGATTTTCATAGGAAAGCCGGCAGGCTGCCCTCCGCCCCGGGCGAATCCAAGTCCGATTTTCCCGGGAGCGGGCGCGCTCAGCGCGCGAAGCGCCGGGCCACCGCCGCCAGGCGCCGGCCGGCTTCGCGGAGCTGGTCCGGCGGCAGCACGCCGTAGCTCGCGCGGATCCAGTTGCGCTCGGGACGGTCGCCGAAGCAGAGGTCGCCCGGCACGTAGAGCACGCCCGAGCGCAGGCACTCGGCGCAGAAGGCGCCGTCCATCCCGGTGTCCACGTGGTCCGGCGCCCGCAGCCAGAGGTACATGCCGCCCGTGGGCACGTCCCAGGTCCAGCCGAGGTCGCGCAGGCCGCCCTCGAGCAGCCCCTCGTGGAGCGCCTGCATCTTCACCTTGTAGCCGCGCCGCACCTTCGGGACGTGGGTGTCGAACGCCCCGCGCCCGAGGAAGACCTCGAAGACCGCCTGGGCGTAGTTCGACGAGCCGAAGTCGTGCGTGCCCTTGATCGCGAGCATCTGCCGGAACCAGGCCGGGTCGGTGCAGTACGACCAGCCGACCTTGCCCCCGGTGGAGAACGGCTTGGTGAGCGTCGCGCAATAGAGGAGGGGGAAACCCTGCCATTCCGGCAGGGTCAGCGCGCTGCGCGCCGGGAACGGCTCGTCGAAGTAGAGCTCGCGGTAGGCGACGTCCTCGAGCAGCGGCACGACGACGCCGTGGCGCGCGAGGACGCGGCCGAGCGCGGCCTTGTCGGACTCGGCGAGGCTGCGGCCGGAGGGATTGGAGAAGTAGCTGACGAGGTAGACGGCCTTGACCCGCGCGAGCTCGCCGCGCGCGCGGAGGTCGGCGAGCAGGGACTCGACGGCCGACTCCTCGAGCCGGCCGGCCGCGTCGTACGGCAGGGAGACCGGGCGGGCGCCGAGGCTGGTGGCCACGTCGAGGAACGCGAAGTAGCTCGGCCGGTCCACCAGGACGATGTCGCCCGGGTTGCAGACCGACTGGACCGCGACGTAGAGCGCCTGCTGGGAGCCGGTCGTCACCAGCAGCCGCGACTCGAGGTCCTCGCCGGCGAGGGCGGGCTCCCAGAAGCGCAGCCGGTCGGCGAGGATGCGCCGGAGGCCGGCGCGGCCCTGGGTGGTCCCGTAGTTGAGGTAGTCCGGGTCGCCCCCGCGCGCCGCGAGCGTCTGGGCCGCCTCGGCGAACTCGCGCACCGGCAGCGTGGCGCTGTCCGTCATGCCCGCGGCGACCGAGAGGAGGCCGGGCGTCTCGATGGCCTTGGCCATGAGGGCGGCGACGGCGGGCAGGCGGGCGCGCTGGCCGAGGTCGGAGAGGCGGGCGGGGGTGGAGGTCGGGGGCATCGGGGAGGGCATGGTTCGGGAAGCGGACGGATTGGAAAGTCTGGAATGAGGAATAAAAAAGCCGGGCGCGCGGCCCGGCTGGTCGAGGGGAAGGTCGCTGCGGTCAGGCAGGACTGGGCGCGGGGGCGGCGGCCTCGCCCGGGGATCCGGCGGCGCTGGTAGCTCGGTCGGCCGGCTTGGCCGGGCTCTCCTTCGCGGCGGGCTTCACCGTCACGATGGGCGACTTGATCTCGCCCTGGTGCAGGATCTCGAGGACGTGCCGGCCCTCGATCGTCTCGTGCTCGAGCAGCGCCTCCGCCGTCTTGTCGAGGGCGGCGCGGTGCTCGCCGATGATCTGCTGGGCCCGCTTGTACTCGCCGTTGAGGATCTCCGAGACGGCCTGGTCGACGCGGCGCGCGGTGTCCTCCGAGATGTGCTGGGAGCGCGTGATCTCGCGCCCGAGGAAGACGGTGTCCTGGTTCTCGCCCATCGCGACGGGACCGAGGTCGCTCATGCCGTAGTCGCAGACCATCGCGCGGGCGATGCGGGTCGCCTGCTTGATGTCGCCGTACGCGCCGTTGCTGAAGTCGCCGGTCACCAGCTCCTCCGCGATGCGCCCGCCCATCGCCATGCAGATCTGGTTCAGCAGGCGCTTCTTCGGCTGCGTGAGGATGTCCTTGGTCGGCAGGTAGGTCGTCGAGCCCAGGCTCTGGCCGCGCGGGATGATGGTGACCTTGTGGACGGGCATGGTGCCGTCGTCGAGGACGGCCTGGACGACGGCGTGGCCGGCCTCGTGCCAGGCGACCAGGCGCTTCTCGGCGTCGTCCATCACGCGCCGGCGGGACAGGCCCCAGAGCACCTTGTCGCGGGCCTCGTCCACGTCGGACATGTCCACCTTCTTCTTGTTGCGCCGCGCGGCGAGCAGCGCGGCCTCGTTGAGGAGGTTGGCCAGCTCGGCGCCGGAGAGGCCCGGCGTGCCGCGCGCGATGACGGCGAGGTCGACGTTGTCCGAGAGCGCGATCTTGCGCGCGTGGACCCGGAGGATCTGCTCGCGGCCGGTGATGTCGGGGAGGTCGATCGTGACCTGCCGGTCGAAGCGGCCGGGGCGCAGGAGCGCGCTGTCGAGCACGTCGGGCCGGTTGGTCGCGGCGATGATGATGATGCCCTCCTGCGTGTCGAAGCCGTCCATCTCGACGAGGAGCGAGTTGAGCGTCTGCTCGCGCTCGTCGTTGCCGCCGCCGAGGCCCGCGCCGCGCTGCCGGCCGACGGCGTCGATCTCGTCGATGAAGATCAGGCAGGGCGCGTTCTTGCGGCCCTGCTCGAACATGTCGCGCACGCGGCTGGCGCCGACGCCGACGAACATCTCGACGAAATCGGAGCCGCTGATGGAGAAGAACGGCACGTCGGCCTCTCCGGCGATGGCCTTGGCCAGCAGCGTCTTGCCCGTGCCCGGGGGGCCGACCATGAGGATGCCCTTCGGGATGCGGCCGCCGATCTTCTGGAACTTCTTCGGGTCCTTGAGGAACTCGACGACCTCGCGGACCTCCTCCTTTGCCTCGTCGCAGCCCGCGACGTCGGAGAAGGTCAGCCGGTCCTTGTCCCGCGTGAGCATCTTGGCGCGGCTCTTGCCGAAGCTGAGGGCGCCCTTGCCGGCGTTGCGCAGCTGGCGGACAAAGAGGAAATAGAGCAGGCCGATGACGATGATGAAGGGCAGGATGTTGTAGAGCAGCGTCGTCATCGCCGTCTGCGGCACCTTCTCGACGAACACCTGCGTGCGCTGCAGGCGCTCGAAATTCGCGTCCGTCAGCCGGCCGCGCGCGACGAAGCGGGCGGTGAGGCCCGTCTCGTTGCGCAGGTTCGCCTCCGTGGCCTCGCCGGTCACGGTGTAGAAGTCCCGGCCCGCGGTCGGGTCGGCGGTGATCTCGCCCTTGAGGACCTTGCCCTCGTCCGCCAGCTCCAGCACCTGCTGCAGCTTCAGCGTCGCCGGCTGCGGGGTGCGGCTGGGATTGAGTGCGAAGATCGCGACGATGGCCGCGATGATGGCCAGCCAGATGAGCAGGACCTTGGGCTGGAAGCCCTCGGGAGGCAGGCTCTTCAGCGGGCGGCGCTTCTTCGTCTCGTCGTTGTCGGACATGCAGGAGTTGGGACTGGGGTGCGACGGTGGATGTTCCCCCCGGATAAGTCAAACGAAGCGCTGGGTTCGTTCGAGGACGAGCCGGTCCCGCCGGAGCACGGCGAACGCGTCGCGCCCGAGGCTGAACCGGGTGTCCCGCCCGCGGCGGAGCGCGGCGAGGAGGTCCTCGAAGCCGGCCCGGGCCAGGTCCGTGTCGGGCCGGACCGCGACCAGCCAGCGGTGGAGGGAACGCCGCCAGACCGCGGCCGGCAGGCCGTCGAGCCGCCGGCGGAACAGCACCCCGCGCCGCGCGTCCACCGCCGCGGTCCGGTCCACCCAGGCCTCGAGCGCCGCGTCGTCCTCGTCGAGCCGCTCGCGCGCCAGCGCGCAGCCGGCTGCGACGTCGCGCCCGGCGAGCCGCGTCCAGAGCGGCAGCAACGCGTGCCGCACGCGACTGCGCAGGTTGCGGCCCGCGGCGTTCGACGGGTCGCGGCGCCACGGCACGCCGGCCGCGCGCAGCGCCGCCTCGATCTCCGCCCGCGGTACAGTGAGCAGCGGACGCAGGTGGACGCGTCCGCCCGGATGCGCCTGCACCGGCCGCGGCGCCGCGAGCCCGCCCGTGCCGCTGCCGCGCGCGAGCCGCATCAGCAGGGTCTCCGCGACGTCGTCGCGCTGGTGCGCGAGCCACAGCACGCCGAGCCGCCGCCGCCGCATCTCGCGGCGGAAGAACGCGTGGCGCGCGGCGCGGAGCGCGGCCTCGGAGGCGCCGGGCGGCGCGTCCGCCCAGCGCCCGACGACGCTCCGCAGGCCGAGCGCGCGGGCGACGCGGACGCAGAACGCGGCGTCGGCCGCGGAGGCGCGGCCGCGCTGCCGGTGGTCGAAGTGCAGCACGACGAGCCGCCGCCGCCGCTCCGGCCAGTGCGCCCAGAGCGCGAGCAGGAGGGCGAGCGAGTCGGGGCCGCCGGAGAGCGCGACGGCCCAGCCCGTGCGGCGGCGGCGCCCGGCCTCGGCGCGCGCGGCCGGATGCCAGCGTTCCGGCGGGAGCGCCTCCCCCACCCGCCCGGCCTTGGCGGTCCAGCGGCGCGGCGGGTGGCGGACGCGGGTCACGCGAAGCTCAGGTGGTCCCGGCCGAAGTACGGCACGAGCGCGGCGGGGAGGCGGACGCGGCCGTCCGGCTGGAGGTTGTTCTCCAGCAGGGCCGCCAGCACGCGCGGCACGGCGAGGCCGGACCCGTTGAGGGTGTGCACCAGCTCGGGCTTGCCCGTGGCCTGGTTGCGGAAGCGGATCTGCGCGCGGCGCGCCTGGAAGGCCTCGAAGTTCGAGCAGCTCGAGACCTCGAGCCACCGCTTCTGGCCGGCCGCCCAGACCTCGAGGTCGTACTTCTTGGCCTGCGCGAAGCCCATGTCGCCGCCGCACATCAGCAGCACGCGGTACGGCAGCTCCAGCTTGCGCAGCAGCCGCTCGGCGTCCTCGCGGAGCTTCTCGAGCTCGTCGTAGCTGCGGTCGGGATGCGTCCACTTGAGCAGCTCGACCTTGTCGAACTGGTGCAGGCGGTTGAGCCCGCGCACGTCCTTGCCGTAGCTGCCCGCCTCGCGGCGGAAGC
>CAYWTK010000012.1:0-48744 GCA_964460895.1 uncultured Opitutaceae bacterium | reverse complement strand
GACGCCAAACGGTGCGCCTTTTGGCGATCACCGCTTCAACTGACTGAGTCCGGCTTAGAGCTTGGTCACGAACTCCAGGCGCCAGGTGCGCGGAGCGGCGAAGATCAGGCCATAGCGCTGCTGGTCGTCGAGGAGGTTGTCGACGTTGAGCTGCACCGTGGACGGGCGGCCCGACCAGGTGAACTCGTACTTGGCGAGCATGTTGACCGTCAGGCGGCTGTCGGTCTTGAGGACGACGGGCTTGCCGTTGCTGTCGGTGACGCGCTGGCCGCCGCCGCGGGTGATGCCGGACTGGTACTCGCGGGGGGACTCCCAGTTGCCGCCGAGGCCGAAGGAGAGGCCCTTCAGGGCGCCGTCGTTGACCTTGTAGTGGCCCCAGACGTTGACGGCGTGCTCGGGCGTGTCGTCCTGCTTCTCGCCGTAGCCGTAGCCGATGCCGGTCCACGTGGAAGTGTCCTGCGCGTCGGTGTAGACGGTGCTGAGCGGCTTGCCGGTCAGGCCCCAGTCGGTGTTCGGGAAGTACCAGACGGCCCAGCGGTTCTGCGGGTGGGGATACTTCGCGAAGTTGCCGGCGGAGGTGATGATCTTGTCCGTGTTGGCGTAGTTGGCGATGAGCTGGAAGTTGTCGTTCGGGGTGTAGATGACCTCGGCGCTCCAGCCCTTGGTCTGGTCGCTGCCGACGACGTAGAGGCCCTTCGCGGAGGCGATGTCGTCCCACGAATTGTTGGTCTCGGCGTCGGAGATGTAGAGCCAGCCCGGCCAGCTCATGCCGAGGGCCTTGGTGCGGTCGAACACGGCGTCGAGGTAGGCGGCGCCGGTGGGCTTGGAGGCGTTCACGTACCAGTTGGTCGAACCGCCGACCGCCTTCTGGTAGATGGCGCCGGCGGCGACGCCCGCGTTCCACTGGGCGAGGGCGAACTCGGTCGCGCCGTTGCCGCCGTTGGAGCCGCCGGGCACGGTGCTCGGCGAGAAGTTGTTCACGTTGTAGATGATGTCCCGGTTCGGGTTGAACGTGATGTTGGTGCTCGTCGGGGCCCACCAGTACATGAACGGCGTGCCGGAGCGCTGGATCTTGAAGGCGCTGACGGAGCCGGAGATGCGGCCGTCCATGAGGTCGAACTTCACGCCGTATTCCTTGCTGACGGCGCTGACGGCCTTGATGGGGGCGCCGTTGACGTCGCGGGCGCCGGAGTAGTTGGGCATGATGCCCTCGGAGCGCAGGGCGAAGGCCGAGAAGTGGCGGGCCGGATCGAGGGCGACGCTGACGCCGTACTGCGACGTGCGGTTGCTCTGCTTCGGCGAGCGGGTGGTGCTGCCGTAGTTGAACTCGCTGTTGCGGTAGTGGACCAGGGTGTCGCTGTTGTCCTCGCGCAGGCCGCCGACGAAGAACACGCGGTCGTCGAGCATCTTGACCGAGAAGACGCCGTAGGTGGCCTGGTTCCAGGCGTTGGTGTAGCCGTTGTCCTTCGTGATGATGGCGAGGTCGGCCGAGCCGTCGCCCTGCCGGCCGAAGCGGATGGGCGAGGCGTCGAGCGGCGACTTGTAGTTGAACTGGTTGGCGGCCGTGCCGCGGTTGCTGAAGTCGCTGGTCTGCTTCTCCTCGGAGTGGCCGACGAGGAGGGCCGTCGAGAGCTGCAGCCACTTGTTGGCGTCCTGGAAGAAGTCGTACTTCAGCGTGCCCTCGGCGCGGACCTGGTCGCGGACGATGCGGGAGTCGCCCAGGAGCCAGCTGTAGCCGAGGACGACGTTGTCGATGGTGCCGTTGACGACGTTGAGGTTCGAGCTGCCCGTGTTGGGATTGAGCGACGGCCGGCCGACGTCGATGGTCTTGCGCAGGGAGGCGGGGCCCTGGTTCTGGAAGAGGTTGCCGAGCACGTCGCGCTTGTCCCATTCGGCGTCGGCGCGATTGTAGCCGATGAGGAGGTCGAGGTGGTCGCCGACCTTCTGCGCGACCTGGGCGCGGACGTTCGACGCCTTGTTGTCGAGGAAGGTGTCGGGGCCGCTCCAGCGGAAGGTGCGGCGGTTGGTCCCGGGCAGCGTGTAGAAGTCGGCGTTCTCGCCCTGGTCGCCGCCGGAGACTCCGGTCATGGCGCGCACGCGCTGGAAGCCGACGCCGTCGTCGTTCTGCTCGCCGAGCTCGAAGTCGATGTCCACCTGCGTGGTCTTCGTCGGGCGGAAGGTGAAGGCCGGCGAGATGAAGTAGTGGTTGTGCGAGCGGAAGTCCGTGTAGTCGTCGTTCTGCTGCCAGGCGCCGGTGAGGCGGTAGTTGAACGACCACTTCTTGCTGAGGGGGCCGGTGGTGTCGACCGTGGTGCGGATCAGGCTGTAGCTGCCGAGGGAGAGGCCGACCTCGGTCGCGGGCTTGGCCTGCGGGGCCTTCGGGATGTAGTTCACGATGCCGCCCATGGAGCCGATGCCGTAGAGCAGCGCGGTGGGGCCGAAGGCGACCTCGATGCGCGCGATGTTGACCGAATCGGTGGAGTGCTGGCGGCGGAAGCCGTCGCGCAGGACGTTGTCGGTGACGTAGCCGCGGATCTTGTAGGAGGTGCCGGTCTGGTTGGCCGTGGCGCCCTCGGGGTTGTTGACGCCGCCCGGGCCCTGGTAGGCGCCGCCGGGCGTGCCCTGGTCGTTCTGCGACTGGAGCTGGATGCCCGCGGTGTAGGCGAGGCTGCGGCGGAGGTCGGTCGCGCCCGTGTCGCGGATGAACTGGTCCGTGATCACGGAGAGCGGCATCGGCAGCTCCTTGACCGGCGTGTTCAGGCGCGTGCCCGACGTGGCGTTGGTGGCCTTGTAGCCCCTATCCTTGTCCGTCGTGACGGTGAAGGGGGAGAGCACCAGGGGCTCGTTCTCGTTGGAGACCTTGGCGGAGGGTTCGGGCGCTTCAGCCGGTGACTGCGCGAGGGCCGCGGCGGCCCAGAGGCCGGCACAGGCTCCCGTCAGCAATCTGGCGAGGGGTGTCTTACGGGGGGTGGCGTTCATGGCGGGGTGTTGGGTGGGCCCAACCTCGACCGGCACCGACGAAGCGGCGCTTGCAGGGCAGATCGACGGAAGCAGGCGGCGGGGTGGGGCTTGATGGGAGGAGAAACTCCTCAATTGAGGTTGCCCCGAGGTTCAGAGTTAGGTGGATGAAGTGTCAACGGGTATGTGCACGGTCTGTTGCACAACAAACGCAGTTGGATTTGGATTTGTTAGTATTTAATCTGAAATAACTTAATATCTACTGAGTGGATAAATGGTTATTCATTATACCCCCATTAATGAGATTTGGTGCATGGTTTGGTTCTTGCAATGATTGCATTGAATCCTAGGTCTCGCCTTCGTCGGCGCGCGCGAGTCGGAGACTTGCTTCGCAGAACCCCGCCCCATGCAGACCATCAACCAGAACCTGATCGCGAAGCACCTCGGCATCTCGCGGGCCACGGTGTCCCGCAGTCTGGCGAACCATCCGGCCATCAGCGCGGAGACGCGGGCCAAGGTGCACGGGGCGGCCGAAGCGCTGGGCTACCGCCCCAGCCCCGGCCGCATGCTGCGGCGGCACGTGAAGTCGGCGAAGCGGATCACGATCGGCGTCCTCATCGGCGTGCCGGCCCAGGACGTCACGATGGCGACCTTCCCGCACATCCTGAAGGGGGTGCGCGACCGCGCCGCGGTCGAGCGCGTGAACGTCGACATCTTCTACCAGGCGCCGGGAGACTTCCACCCCGAGACCGGCCGCCAGCCGGTGTTCCGGCACATGCGCGAACACGACTGGCGCGGCACCATCCTCGTGTACCCGTTCGAGGAATCCGCCGTCGACCTGATCTCGCGCAAGATCTCCACGGTCGCGGTCCTCGAGAACTACTCCCACCCGAACCTCGACATCATCGACACCGACGACGCTCAGGCGATCGAGCAGCTCGTCGAGTGCCTGCACGATGCCGGCCACCGCCGCATCGGCTTCCTCTCCTGGCACTACCCGGTCGGCGGCCACTGGGTGGCGCGCCGCTTCAGCGGCTACGTCGAGGCGATCTACTACCACGGTCTCGAGTTCAACCCGTCGTGGGTGCTCAACGTCCACCGCAGCGCCCCCGTGCTGACGCCGACCCAGGTGGCGGAGGAGGCGGCCCGGCTCATCCGCGAACAGCGGGTCACCGCGTGGGTCTGCGCGGCCGACCACCAGGCCTACCCGCTCATGCAGGAACTCAGGGCCCGCGGCTTCCAGGTGCCGGCCGACGTCTCCATCACCGGCGTCGACGGCCTCGAGCCGCCCCCGGGCTTCCCGCGCGCGACCTCGATGCGCGTGCCGCACGTGCAGATCGGCTCCTCCGCCCTCACCCGCCTCATCAATCGCATCGAGCGGCCCACGAATCCCCGCCGCAAGATCCTCGTGGAGGCGGAACTCGTCCCCGGGGAGACGATCGCCCCGCCCCGCGCCTGATCCGCCCCGTGGTCCGCCCGCCCGGCCATCCCCATGCTGCCCGCCCCATCCCGCCCCCCCGCCGCGACCGACGGCTTCGTCGACGCGTTCGGCGGACGCTACTACCGCATCGCCGGGGTGGAGTCCCTGCCCGTGTTCTTCATGAACATCGTCAGCGCCTCCGACCTCTGGCTCTTCGCGGCCAGCAACGGCGGGCTGACCGCCGGCCGCGGGGATGCGGACCACGCGCTCTTTCCCTACCGGCCCGTCGACCAGATCTACGACAGCGCGGGCCTCACCGGCCCGGTCACCCTGCTGCGCGTCGGCACCGCCGCGGGCGAGGTGCTGTGGGAGCCCTTCGCGGCGCACACGCCGCAGCTCCACGCGGTGAAGCGCCACCTGTACAAGAGCGTGGAGGGCGACCGCGTCTGGTTCGAGGAGGTCAACGAATCCCTCGGCCTCGCCTTCCGCTACGGCTGGTCCACCGCCGAGGCCCACGGCTTCCTCCGCCGCTGCGAGCTCGTCAACCTCGCCGACGCGCCGCGCGACGTGCGGCTCGTCGACGCGCTCCGCAACCTGCTGCCGCCCGGCGTGCCGCTGCGCCTCCAGCAGACGAGCTCCTGCCTGGCGGACGCCTACAAGTCGGCCGAGGTGCTGCCGGACTCCACCCTCGCGGTCTACTCGCTGGCCGCGGCGATCGTCGACCGGGCGGTCCCGATGGAGTCCCTCCACGCCTCCGCCGCGTGGTCCGCCGGCCTGCCCGACGCGCGGGTGCTGCTCACCGACCGCCAGCTGGAGGAATTCCGCCGCGGCGGCGATCCGGTGGCGACGTCCTCCGCCCGCGGCCTGCGCACCACGTACGGGGTCGCCAGCCGCCTCGCCCTCGCGCCCCGCGCCACCGCGTCGTGGCTGCTGGCCGCGGACATCGGGCTGAGCCAGGCCGAGGTCGTGGCGCGCCACGCGGGCCTGCGCGACGGTTCCCTCCCGGCGCGCGCGGAGCGGGACGCCGCCGCGGCCACCGCCCTCCTCCGCGGCATCGTCGGCGGCGCCGACGGGCTGCAGGCGGGCGGCGAGGAGACGATGGCGGCGCACCACTTCGCCAACGTCCTCTTCAACGTCATGCGCGGCGGCGCGTTCGCCGACGGCGGCACGGTGCCGGCCGACGACTTCCGCGCCTTCGTGCGCCTCCACCACCGCGCGGTCGCCGCGCGGCATGACGGATTCCTCCGCGGCCTGCCCCCGCATCTCCCGCGCCCGGAGCTGCTGCGCCTCGTGGCGGCCCGCGCGGACGCCGACCTCTCCCGCCTCGCGGGCGAGTACCTGCCGCTGACGTTCAGCCGCCGGCACGGCGACCCGAGCCGTCCGTGGAACCGCTTCAGGATCCGCGTGCGCGACGCCGCGGGAAGGCGCGTCTTCGCCCACGAGGGCAACTGGCGCGACATCTTCCAGAACTGGGAGGCCCTCTGCCTCGGCCACCCCGAGTACTTCGACGCGGTCGTGGCGAAGTTCCTCAGCGCCTCCACGCCCGACGGCTACAATCCCTACCGCCTGTCGCACGCCGGCGTGGACTGGGAGGTGCCGGACCACGAGGACCCGTGGGCCTCGATCGGCTACTGGGGCGACCACCAGGTCGTCTACCTGCAGAAGCTCCTCGAGTGGACCGGCCGCTACCACCCGGACCGGCTCCCGCAGGCGCTGCGCACGGCGCGCTACAGCTACGCCAACGTCCCGTACCGGCTCGCCTCCTACGACGACACGCGGCGCAACCCGCGCGAGACGATCACCTTCGCCGCCGAGCTCCACCGCGAGATCGTCGCCCGCGAGGCGCGCGAGGGCAGCGACGCCCGGCTCTGCCACGACGGCCATGGCGCGGTCGTCCACGTCAACCTGACCGAGAAGCTGCTCGTGCTCGTCCTCACGCGCCTGACCAACTTCGTGTCCGGCGGCGGCATCTGGATGAACACGCAGCGTCCGGAGTGGAACGACGCCAACAACGCGCTCGTCGGCTACGGCATCTCGGCCGTGACGCTCGCCTACCTCCGGCGCATGCTCGCGCACCTCCGGCGGGAGCTGCTGCCCGCCCTGCGCGCCGAGCCCGTGCCGGTCTCCGCCGAGGTGGTCGCGCTGCTGCGGCGCGTCCGCGCCGCGCTGGACGCGCACCGCGCCATCCTCGCCGCGCCCGCCGCGACCGACGCGCAGCGCCGCTCCCTGCTCGACGCGCTCGGCGCCGCCGGTTCGGACTACCGCGCCGCCGTCTACCGCGCCGGCCTGGGCGCCCCCGCGGCCCTCGGGCCGGAGGAGATCCGCGCCCTCGCGGACACCGCGCTCGCGTTCATCGACCACACGCTCCGCGGCAGCCGGCGCGAGGACGGGCTCTACGAGTCCTACAACCGGCTCGAGTTCACCGAGGACCCGCCGGGCCTGCGCGTGCTCCCACTCTACGCGATGCTGGAGGGCCAGGTGGCGGTGCTCAGCTCGGGCGCGCTGTCGCCCGCCGAGTCCCTCGATCTGCTGCGCGCCCTCCGCCGCAGCCCGCTCTACCGCGCCGACCAGCACAGCTACGTGCTCTACCCGGACCGCGCGCTGCCCGGCTTCCTCGACCGCGGCCGCCTGCGGGCGGAGGACGTGGCCGCGAATCCCCTGCTCGCCGCCCTGCGCGACGCGGGCGACGGACGGATCGTCGCGCCGGACGCCGCCGGGGCGCAGCGGTTCGCCGGCGACCTCGTCAACGCCGACGTCCTGCAGCGCCGGCTCGACGAACTCGCCGCGGACCCTCGCTGGTCCGCCCTCGCCGCGGCCCACGGCGCCGCGGTGCACGAGCTCTACGAGGCGACCTTCCACCACCGCGCCTTCACCGGCCGCAGCGGCTCGATGTTCGGCTACGAGGGCCTGGGCTGCATCTACTGGCACATGGTGGCCAAGCTCCTCCTCGCCGTGCAGGAGAACCAGGAGGCGGCCGCGACCGCCGGTTCGCCCGAGGCGGCGGCGCTGGCGGAGAGCTACTACGACGTCCGGGCCGGCCTCGGCTTCAACAAGTCGCCCGCGACCTACGGCGCGTTCCCGACCGACCCCTATTCCCACACCCCGGGACACAGCGGCGCGCAGCAGCCGGGCATGACGGGGCAGGTGAAGGAGGAGATCCTCACCCGCTTCGGCGAGCTCGGCGTGCGCGTGCAGGCGGGACGGATCGAGTTCCGCCCCACCCTCCTCCGGGCGGGGGAGTTCACCGCGACCGCGACCCCGTTCCGCTGCCCCGCGCCGGGCGGCGGCGAGACGACGCTCGAGCTGCCGGCCGGCGCGCTCGGCTTCACCTTCTGCGGCGTGCCGGTGGTCTACCGGCGCGCGGGCGGTTCCGCCCGGATCCGGTGGCAGGCCGCCGACGGCACGTGGGCGGAGAACGGAGGCCGGATCCTGCCGGCCGACGTCAGCGCCCGGCTCTTCGCCCGCGACGGGAGCATCGGCCGGATCGAGGTCCACCTCGGGGACGACTACCACCCGCTGCCCGCCTGAGACGGAGCTGGGGCGGATTCGGTCCTTCCGTGACCGGGCTCGTGGAGCCCGGGCGAAGATTCTCCGCTCTCGGGATGCGTCCACCGGGGTCGGCGACCTCCGACTGCCCTTCTGCGGGAGCCGCCGTGGCCGGACGGGACACGACGCGCCTTTGACGTTCGCCCCCCGCGGGCCCACGTTGGGGCGATGACGGACACCGCCACCGCCGCCGAGATCGAGACCGAGGCCGAGCGCCTCTTCCGCGCGCTGCTCTCGGTGGACTGCGCCCCGGGCCGGCGCTGGGACCTCGAGGGCTGCCGGCGCATCGCCCCGCTGACGCTCGAGATCAACCGGCTGAAGCGCGAGAAGGACGCCGTCATCCTCGCCCACTCCTACGTCGAGCCCGAGATCGTCTACGGGGTCGGCGACTTCCGCGGGGATTCCTACTACCTCAGCCTCCAGGCGCGCGAGTCGCGGGCCAAGGTAATCGTCTTCGCCGGCGTCGTGTTCATGGCCGAGACCGCCAAGATCCTCTCGCCCGCCGCGCAGGTGCTCGTGCCCGACCGCGGCTCCGGCTGCTCCCTCGCGGATTCCCTCACGGGCGCGCAGCTCCGGCAGCTCAAGGCCGCCTATCCCGACGCCGCCGTCGTCTGCTACATCAACTCCACCGCCGAGGTGAAGGCCGAGTCCGACGTCTGCGTCACGTCGGGCAACGTCCACGACATCGTCGCCCGCCTGCCCCAGCGCCGCATCCTCTTCGTGCCCGACCGGCTGATGGGCCAGAACCTCCGCGACGAGCTGCGCCGGCGCGGCGTGGACAAGGAGGTCGTCACCTCCGACGGCACCTGCATCGTGCACGACGTCTTCGACGCCGCCTCCGTGGCCGACGCCCGCGCCCGCTTCCCCGGCCTCCGCGTCGTCGCCCACCCGGAATGCACGCCCGAGGTCGCGGCCGCCGCCGACTTCGTCGGCTCGACCGGCGCGATGATGAAGTACGTCAAGGGCACCGCGGCCCCCTACTTCCTCATGCTCACCGAGTGCGGCCTCGTCGGCCGCCTCCAGTCCGAGGCCCCGGAGAAGCGCTTCATCGGCGGCTGCCGCCTCTGCCCGTACATGAAGCTCAACCGCCTCGAGAAGATCCGCGACGCCCTCGCCGCCCCGCGGCCCGACCAGGTCGTCACCCTCGACGAGGACCTCCGCCGCCGCGCCCTCCGCAGCCTCGAGCGCATGTTCGAGCTCGCCCCCCGCGACTGACCGCCCCCGACCCGTAGTAACGTATTCCGTTACAAGCGCCCCATGCCTGCCACCGCTCCCGCTCCCGCCGCCTCCGCCCTCATCGCCCTCGCCCTCGCCGAGGACGAGGTGCGGCGCGACGTCACGAGCCGCGCCATCTTCCCGCCCGGCCACCGCAGCCGCGCGGTGGTCGACGCCAAGCAGGACCTCGTCGTCTGCGGCCTCGACGTCGCCGCCGCGGTCTTCCGCCGCGTGGACCGCCGCCTGCGGGTCCGGAAGCTCGCGCGCGACGGCCAGCGGGTGCGCCGCGGCGCGGCCGTGCTGGCCGTGGCCGGCCCGACCGCCTCGCTGCTCGCCGCCGAGCGCACCGCGCTCAACTTCCTCCAGCGCCTCTCCGGCATCGCCACCCAGGCGCGGCGCTACGCCGACGCCGTCCGCGGCACGGGCGTGCGCGTGGTGGACACGCGCAAGACCACGCCGGGCTGGCGCGCGCTCGAGAAGTACGCGGTCCGCACGGGAGGATGCCGCAACCACCGGATGTCCCTCCGCGACCTCGTCCTCATCAAGGACAACCACATCGCCGCCGCCGGCTCCGTCGCGGAGGCCGTGCGCCGCGCCCGCGCCCGGGCGCCGCGCGGCCTCCGGGTCGAGGCCGAGGCGCGCACGCTCGCCGAGGTGCGGGCCGCGGTCGCGGCCGGGGCCGACATCGTCCTGCTCGACAACATGACGCCCGCGCGTATCCGCCGCGCGGTCGCGCTCGTGGCCGGACGCGCCGTCGTCGAGGTCTCCGGCGGCGTGCGCCTGGAGACGATCCGGCGCTTCGCCCTGCCCGGGGTGGACCTCATCAGCGTCGGCGCGCTCACCCACTCGGCCGTCGCGGCCGACCTCAGCCTCGACCTGCGGCCATGAAGATCGTCGCGACCGACTGCCTCGTGCTCGGCGCCGGACTCGCCGGCTCCGCCTACGCCCTGCACGCGGCGCGCGCCGGGCTCCGGGTGGAGCTGCTCGCCCTCGGGCCGTCCACGGAGGCCAACAGCGACTGGGCGCAGGGCGGCATCATCTACGACACCTCGCCCGACCCCGCCCGGCTCGCGGCCGACATCCACGCCGCCAGCGACGGCACCGCCAATCCGGCCGCCGTCGAGCAGCTCGTCCGCGAGGGCCCGGCCGCGGTGCGCGAGCTGCTGCTCGACGAGCTGGACGTGGACTTCGACCGCGCGGCCGACGGCGCGCTGCACCTGACCCGCGAGGGCGGCCACAGCACGAGCCGCATCATCCACGCGCGCGACACCACGGGGCACGCGATCCTCTCCGCCGTCGCGGCGCGCGTCGGAGCCACGCCGGCCATCACGCGCCGGCCCGGCCTGGTCGCGATCGACCTGCTCACGCTCTCCCACAGCACGGACGACCTGCGGGCCCGCTACGAGCCGCTGACCTGCTTCGGCTGCTACGCGCTCGACTTGGCGTCGGGCGAGGTCGTCGCATTCACCGCCCGCCGCACGATCCTCGCCACCGGCGGGCTCGGCGGCATCTACGAGCACACGACGAACCAGCCCGGCAGCGTGGGCCACGGCATCGCGATGGCCTACCGCGTCGGCGCACGGCTGATCGACCTCGAGTACGTCCAGTTCCACCCCACGGTCTTCCACCGCAAGGGCGCGCCGCGCTTCCTCGTCACGGAGGCCCTGCGCGGCGAGGGCGCGGTGCTGGTGGACGCCCAGGGCCGGCGGTTCGCCGACGCGGCGCACCCGCTCGGCTCGCTCGCCCCGCGCGACGTCGTGGCGCGGGCGATCCAGCGGCACCTCGCGGAGACGGGCGACCCCTGCGTGTTCCTCGACCTGTCCGCGCTGGGCGCCGACTTCATCCGGTCCCGTTTCCCCGCCATCCACGCGCGCTGCCTGGAGGCGGGCGTGGACATCACGCGCGAGCCGCTGCCCGTCGTGCCCGCGGCGCACTTCTCGTGCGGGGGCGTCCACACCGACCTGCAGGGCCGCACCAACGTCCGGCACCTGCGCGCGATCGGCGAGGTCGCCTGCACCGGCCTCCACGGCGCCAACCGGCTCGCGAGCACGTCGCTGCTCGAGTGCCTCGTGGCCGCGCGGGCAACGGCGCGGGCGGACGCCGCCGAGCTCGCCGCGCCCGACGCGCGCGCGGCGGACCTGCCCGCGCCGCGGCCCTGGCGGAGCCCGACGCGGGGCGCCGACCCGCTGCTCATCAAGCAGGACCTGCGGCAGATCCGGCAGACGATGTGGAATTACGCCGGCATCGTGCGCTCGCCGCGCCGGCTGGAGCGCGCGCGGCGCCTGCTGCTCGGGCTGCGCGAGGACATCCAGGCCTTCTACCGCGACTGCCGCCCGACCCGCGAACTGATCGAGCTGCGCAACGCCGTGCAGACCGCCCTGCTCGTCGTCCACGCCGCCGCCCTCAATCCGGTCAGCCGCGGCTGCCATTACGTCGAGCCCGACGAGTGACCCGAGCGGCGCCCGGCAGGTGCGCCCCCGGGAGGCGCGCGGGCCGACGGGGCGCGAGAGGGTCCGCCGTCACGCATTCCCCGGGGACGCCACGGCTCACCGGTTGCCGCGATGGAAGCCCATCTTGCGGTCGTGGTCGGGTCCCGGCGGGGCGGTCAGCTGACGGAGGGCATCGATCACCGCGGCGAGCTGGTCATCGTGTCCCGCGACCCGAGCCTCGAGCTGTTGGAGCTGCTCCGCGAAGGCCTTCTGGGTGACGAGCCACTGGCGCAGCCGGACGAAGGCGCGGACGACATGCACGCCCATTTCGATCGCCGCATCGCTGTTGAGCACGTTCGCGGCCTGAATCGCCCCGTGTTCGGTAAAGGCAAGCGGCAAGTGCTTGATATTCATTCCCTTCTTCAAGGTCGCATTTTGCGACCTTGGACGTTGGATGGTCTCCGCCTCCTCCCGCGTCAGTTGGAAGACGAAGTCCTCCGGGAAGCGCCGGGCGTTGCGCCTCACCTGCTCGTTCAGGCGCTTGGTCGGAACGCCGTAGAGGTGCGCCAGATCCGCATCGAGCAGGACGCGCTGACCGCGCAGCACCCGGATGCGCGAGGCGATGCCCTCGGACTTGGTCGTGAGGTCGTCGGATGCGGTCATGGAGCGCGTGTCCCATAAATCCGGAGCGTCGCGCCGGAAGTCCACGCGGGAGACTCACGAATCTCCGGTGGTTTCCCGGCGGCGCCGACGACGGGGCGGGCGGCGAATCGCCCGCGCTCGCGGCTACGGGCGCGCGGGGTCCTGCGCGCGGCCGGTCATGGGCACGAAGCGCACGGAAACGACGACGGCGCGGCGGACGCGGCCCGCGTCGTCCTTGGTGTAGACGACGAGTTCCTGCTCGGTGCGGCCCTCGGGCACGACGAGGCGGCCGCCGGGCTTCAACTGCTCCAGCAAGGGCGCGGGCACGCGGGGCGGGGCGGCGGTGACGACGATGGCGTCGAACGGCGCCGCCTCCGGCCAGCCGGCGTAGCCGTCGCCGACCTTCGTCCGCACGCGGCCGTAGCCGGCGCGCGCGAGGTCCGCGGCGGCGCGGCGGCCGAGCGGCTCCACGATCTCGATCGTCCACACCTCGGCGCCCATCTCGGCCAGCACCGCGGCCTGGTAGCCGGAGCCCGTGCCGACCTCCAGCACGCGGTGACCCGGACGCACCTGCGCGAGCTCGGTCATGAGCGCGACGATGTACGGCTGCGAGATGGTCTGACCCTCGCCGATCGGCAAAGGATGGTCGGCGTAGGCCCGGGCCCGCGACTCCGCCGGCACGAACGCGTGGCGCGGCACGGCGCGCAGCGCGCGGAGGACGTCCGGATCGGCCACGCCCCGGGCTTCGACCTGCTCCGCCACCATCCGCTCGCGCCGGGCGGCGAACGGGTCCGCCGCCGCCGACCCCGGCGCGGCGAAGGCGAACGCACCGACGGGAGGCAGGGCGAAGCCGCCGGCGACGAGCAGGGCGGGGAGGATCATGGCGGCGGACCGGCGGGCGCCGGTCGGTTCGGCGGAAAAAGAAAATGCGACGGACTGCCTGATGAGGTGGGCGCTCCCGCAAGCGGGATTGATGGCGGGGCCGTTCTGACGCCTTGGGACAAGACCTCGAACCCAATACTTGAACTGAGGCTAATCCGTCGCAGCGGAACGGGTGCACCGATTTCCGCAGGCCGGCAACCCCGCGGATTGGAATCGCCCGCCCGGGCCACCCGTGCGCCCGCGGCGTGGGTAGCCGGCGACCTCCGGGCGCCGGGGTTCGGCGGGAGGCGCGGGCGTGACGTCCGCCGCCTGCCCGGAGGGCCCGCCGCCTCGCTCCTGTTGACTTTCGACAGGAACTCCTGTTGGAAGTCCACATGAACGACGCGCGCCGCACCGACCTGCTGCAGGGAACCCTCGACCTCCTCGTCCTCCAGACGCTGGCGTCGCTCGGTCCGCTCCACGGCTTCGGGGTGGCGCGCCGGATCGAGCAGGTGGCGGGCGGCGCCGTGCTCCTCAACCAGGGCACCGTCTACCCGGCGCTCGTGCGCCTGGAGGAGCAGGGCTGGATCTCGTCGGAGTGGGGCACGAGCGAGAACAACCGCCGCGCGCGGTTCTACGCCATCACGGCCGCGGGCCGGCGCCAGCTGAAGGAGGAGGTCGCGAACTGGCGCCGTGTCTCCGCCCTCGTCGGCGCGGTGCTCGCCGCGGAATCCTGACACCCGGCCCCCGTCGCCCATGCGCCTCTGGTCGAAGCTCCGGCACCTCCTCTCGCGCCGCGCCCGTCTGCGCCGGCTCGAGGAGGAGATGGCCCACCACATCGACCTCCTCACCGAGGAGAACGTCGCCCGCGGCCTCGACCGCGCCGAGGCGCGCCGGCAGGCCCACCTCGCGTTCGGCAACGTGCTCGCCACGCGCGAGGAGACGGCCGACGCCCTCGGCTGGCCCTCGCTCGAATCGTGGACGCACGACGCGCGCGTCGCCGTCCGCAGCCTGCTCCGGCGCCCGCTGTTCGCGGCCAGCCTCGTGGGCATCCTCGCGCTGGGCATCGGCGCGACCGCGGCGGTGTTCTCGCTGCTGCGCGGGGTGCTCTGGCAGACGCTGCCGGTGCCCCGGCCGCACGAGCTGCAGCGGGTCGCCGGCGCGCGGGGCGAGCCCTTCCTGGTGAACTACCCGACGGTGCGGCGCCTGGGCGACGACGGCTGGGGCGGGCGGGTGGCGGCGTACAGCAACCCGACCAGCGTGGCCCTCCGCGTCGACGACGCCCCGGCCGAGCGGCTGCAGGTCCAGTTCGTCCACGGCGGCTTCTTCGCGGCCCTGCAGCTGGCGCCGGCCGCCGGCCGGCTGCTCGTGCCGGCCGACGACGACCTCGCCCGGCCGCAGGCCGTCGCCGTGCTCTCGTGGCACTGGTGGCAGCGCCGCCTCGGCGGCGATCCGGCCATCGTCGGCCGGACCCTGCGGCTCAACGGCGAGGAGGTCACGGTCGTCGGGGTGGCTCCCGCGCGGTTCGCGGGCGTCTCGCTCGGCGATGGTGTCGAGTGCTGGCTGCCCGCCGGCCTGCACGCGCCCCTGCGCGCCCGGCCCTCCGCGCTGACCTTCTCGCGCGACGGCCCGGTGCCGCTGGCGCAGTGGACCCGCGACGAGCGGGCGTTGTGGCTGAACGTGCTGCTGCGCGTGCCCCCGGGCACCCCGGCGCAGGGTCCCCTGGAGGCGGCGTGGCAGCCGCAGCTCAAGGCGGCCCTGGACGTCTTCACCGACGAGGAGAGCCGCGCCCAGTGGACGCGCAATCCGCCCCGGCTCCGGCCCGGGGCGCAGGGATTCTCGGACACCCGCGAGGAGTTCCGCCGCAGCGGCCTCACCCTGGCGCTGCTGGTCGGCGCCGTCGTGCTCGTGACCGCGGCCAACACGGCCACGCTCCTCCTCCTCCGCATGCTCGCGCGCCGCCACGAGATGGGCGTGCGGCAGGCGCTCGGCGCCGGCCGGTGGAGGCTGGCGCGCGGCGTGGTCATGGAGGGGCTGCTGCTCTCGCTCCTCGGCGCGGCGGGCGGCCTGCTCCTCGGCCTGTGGCTCACGCCGGTGCTGGCCGCCTGGCTCGTGCCCGACGCGCGCGACGCGCTGCCGGGACTCGACCTCCCGCTGGTCGGCGCGCTGGCCGCGCTGGCGCTGCTGCTCGGCCTCGCGCTCGGCGCGGCGCCCGCGTGGATCGCGGGGCGGATTCCCCCGCACCGCGCGCTGCAGCGCGGCGGGCACGCGCCCGGCTCGGTCCGCCTCGGCCGCGCGCTCATCGTGCTGCAGCTGGCCCTGTCCGTCGTCCTCCTCGGGGTGGCCGGCGCGATCGCGTTCGACCTCCGCCGCGCGCTGGACGCCCCGCCCGGCTACGCCCGGGAATCCGTCGTGGCGGTGTTCTTCAACCTCGCCGCCGCCGGCATCAAGCCGGCCGACCAGCCGGCGGTGCTGGCGCGGCTGCGCGCGGCGGCGGAGACGCTGCCGCAGGTGCGCGCGGTGGGCTTCGCCGCCGGCGGGGCGCTGAGCGGCAGCCGGTCGTCGAGCGGCACGTTCTTCCGCGGCGCCGACGCGCGGCCGCTCGCCGACCGCCAGCTCCAGCACGAGAACATCGACCACGGCTACTTCGACGCCATGGGCATGCCGCTCGTCCGCGGGCGCGACTTCGCGGAGACCGACCGGCTCGACCGCCCCCGCGTCGCCATCCTCTCGCAGCGCCTGGCGCGCGAGGTGTTCGGCGACGCCGACCCCATCGGGCGGCGCTTCGGGTTCGATCGCGAGGCGTCGGCGGAGGATTGGGAGGTCATCGGCGTCGCGCCCGACGCGCGCGTCAACGGCGTGCGCGAGGAGCCCCCGGCGATGTACTACCTGCCGCTGACGCAGTGGCTCGACCAGGCCGGCTGCATGGTCGTGCGCCTCGACGGCGACCCGGCCGCGGCGCTCGAGACGCTGCGCCGCACGGTCTCCGCCGCGGAGCCCGGGCTGGTGTTCTCGCGCTGGCGGACGCTCGAGGAGCGCGCGCAGCTCTGGCTGGGCCGGGACCGCGCGGTCGCGCGGCTGACCGCGGGCTTCGGCCTGCTCGCCACCGCGCTCGCGGCCATCGGCGTGTTCGGCGCGCTGGGCCACCTGGTCGCGAACCGCTCGCGCGAGATCGCGGTGCGCCTCGCCGTCGGGGCGGAGCCGGGCCGCGTCTGGCGCGGCGTGCTGCGCGACGCCGCGGTCCTCGGACTGGTCGGCGCGGGCCTGGGCGTGCTGCTGACCGCGCTGCTGCCCCACGTGCTCGGGTCGTGGATGATGACGGGACTGCGGATGGATTGGGCGGCGATCGCGCTGGGCGCCGGAGCCGGCCTCCTCGCCGCCGTGCTCGGCGGCCTCCTGCCCGCCCGGCGCGCCGCCCGGGTCGACCCGCTCACGCTGCTCCGCGAGGAGTGAGGCCGCCCCGCTCCCGCCGCCGCGACCCAAGCCAGGTAGTAATACAATGCGTTACTAACGGAGGCGGTCGGCCGCCGATCGCGGGGGCGGCACAGGACCGGTTCCGGACCCGGGTGATTCGAACCCTTCCCTTGCCGTCTCTCGACTCTCTCGATTCCCGCGGGTGGTGCTGGCGCAGGGTGGAACGCATCGACCCCGACGCGACCGGAGCGGATTGGGGTCGATCCGCTCCATCCAGGCTCCAAGGTCTCCGTCCCAAGCCTCGTAGTAACGCATTGCGTTACTACCGGCGGTGGCGGAAAGGGGCGGCCTTCCGACCGGGCTCCCGTCGGGGGGAATCGTCACCTCGGGTGGAGGCGGGGGCCGGATGGGTTCAGCCCACGGAGCGCCGTTCCCTCCCGTCACAGAGGACGGACGAGGAGGCATGGAGTTCTCGGAGACTGAATTCCTCAAGCCGGAGGGCCATCGGACCCGCTCGCTTGGGAGGTGAATTCAAACCGCAGGACATCTGGCTTCGGTGCCGCATCCCTCCGGTTCGCTCGGTGCCCTCGGTGTCTGACGGCGGAATCGGGGATCAGAGCTCGCGCGCGTAGGCGAGGTCGCAGCGGCAGGAGTGGGCGCCGCCGGGGTCGGGGCGGAAGCCGTGGCGCTCGTAGAGGGCGCGGGCGTCCCGCAGGACGGTGGCGGTCTCGAGCGTGATGCGCCGGAAGCCGAGTTCGCGCGCGCGGTCGAGCGCCCACGCGAGCAGGCGGCGTCCCTGGCCGCGCCCGCGGAGCGCCGGCACGAGGTACATCTTGCGCAGCTCGACGGTGCGCGGCGCGTCGGCCGGGACGTCCGTCGGGTGCAGGCCGCAGGTGCCGACGACGGCGCCGGAGGCGTCCACCAGCACGACGAAGTCGCCGCCGCGCGCGAGGTAGTGGCGGTCGAGGTCGGCGAGGTCGGCGTCGGTGCCCGCGGGGTCGGACCGCAGGCCGAACTCCGCCAGCACGGCCGCGACGAGGGCGCGGATCGCCGCGGCGTCGGCGGGCGTGGCGCGACGGAGCGTCGGTTCGGGCGGGGTCATCGGCGTCGGGCCGGCGCGCTCAACCCTCCGTCGGGCGGAGGGAGGAGACGAACGCGTCGGCCTCGCGGATGGAGCGCTCCATCTCGGCGATGAGGCGCGAGATGTCCTGCTGCAGGCCGCGCGAGGTGTCGCCGAGGGCGGCCACGGCCTGCGCGTTGAGGTTGTGCTTCAGGAAGAGCACCTGGTCGCGGAAGGTCGCGAGCACCGGGTCCATCCGGTCGGCCGCCGCGCGCATCACGCGCATCAGCTCCGCGTAGCGGCGCCGGGTGGCGTCGAGCTGGCGCTCGCTGCGCTCGCGCAGGGCGGGATTGGTGTAGAGGGGCAGTTCGCCGGCCCATTCGGAGAAGAGCGCCTGCGCCACGTCGTCGATCGCGGCGATGCGGTCGCGCACCTCCTTGGCCCGCGCCTCGCTGCGCTTCAGCTCGCCGTCGAGGCGGTCGTGGGCGGCCTTGAGCTCGGACGGCGGGACGCGCGCGACGGCGAGGAACTGCTCGAGCGCGCTGGCGAACTGCTGCTTCGCCTCCTGCTGCGCGCCGCGGGCGGCGCCGACGCGGTCGACGAGGATCTCGCGCTTGGGCACGCCCAGCTTCTCCATCGCGCCGTAGTAGGCGCTGCTGCAGCCGGCGAGGAGCAGGGCGAGGGCGAGGACGGGCAGGGCGGCGAGGCGGGACATGGGGGCAGGGGAATGGGTCGGAGGCCGGGGCGCAAGCCGGCGGGGCCGGGCGGCGAAAACCTCACGGTTTCCGCTACGGGCGCAGGACAGGGCGGGTCGGGCGCGATCCGCGCCAAGCGCGTCGGGCGCGATGCGCGCCACCCGGGCCCGCGGGAGAGGATGTCCCCCACGATCTCCGCTACGGGGGGAGAGGATTCCAGCGCACGAGGGGCTGCTTGGCGGCGACGTAGAGGGGGTGGCGGGGGTGGCCGTCCTGCGTGGTGCCGAGGCACCAGAGGTCGTGGCCGGCGAGGAGGCGCACGACGGCGTCGGCGCGGGCCTGGAATTCCCCGCTCACGCCCCAGGCGGCGACGATGCGGCCGCAGCGCGCGGCGGCGGCGACGAGCGCGGCGTCGTTCTCCGGTCCGACCGGGTCGGGGTCGGCCATCATCTCCTTCGGGTAGGGCGTGCGCAGGGCGAAGAGGTTGGCCATCCAGAACCCGTCGAACCCCTCGCGCTGCGAGAACGCGCGGATGCGCGTGAGCGTCGGGTCGAGCTGCGACTCGTCGGCGGTCGAGGGATTGAGCCCGATCCACAGGATGAGCCGGTCCCCGAGGAGCGGATTCCACCGGTGCACGAGCGAGTAGCGGTGCCGGCGGTCGGGGGAGAAGTGGCAGGCGTTGTCCAAGTCCGGTGATGTTCCGGGTGGCGCGCCGGGCGTCAAACCGCGAGGGAGCCGCGGGAGTTTGGAGGGTCGAAGCGCGCGGCGTTTGAGGTGGATATCACGGCAGGGGTTCGGCGCCCTCGCTCAGGATTCGCAGGTGTTCGGAGTAGGCGAAGACGCGGTTACGAGCGTAGCCGGTGATTTCGCGGACAACGCCCTGATCGATCATCAAGCGCAGCGCCGAGTTGGCCGTCGGGGCGGTGAAGCCGTGGTTCGCCACCAATCGCGGCACGGTGATCACCGGCTTGCGCTGGAGGATGTCGTGCAGCTTGAGCGCGGACATGCCCTTGCGGCCGAGAGAGTGGAATCTGTCGCGGTCGGCTTGGAAGAGGCGGAGAAGACGGGCGGCGGTTTCCGCGGCCTGGTGCGCTGTCTCCTCGACGCCGCCGAGGAAGAAGTCGATCCATGCCTCCCAGTCTCCTTGTGTGCGGACGCGCTGGAGCAGGTCGTAGTAGGCCGAGCGGTTCTTCTTCAGGTAGAAGCTGAGGTAGAGCAGGGGCTCGGGTAGCTTCCGGTCGTGGCAGAGCAGGAGCGTGATGAGCAGGCGGCCGATTCGACCGTTGCCATCGAGGAATGGGTGTATCGTTTCGAACTGCGCGTGGGCGAGGCCTGCGCGAATGAGCGTAGGCAAGGATTCGTCGTGCAGGAACTTCTCCAGCGCCCCCATGCAGTCCAGAACTTGGTCAGGCGGCGGCGGGACGAAGAGCGCGTTGCCCGGGCGCGTGCCGCCAATCCAATTCTGCGAGGTACGGAATTCTCCCGGCTGCTTCTCGCTGCCGCGCCCCCGGCTGAGCAGGATGCCGTGGATCTCCTTGAGCAGCCGGAGCGAGAGGGGAAATCCCTCGCGCAGGCGCTGCAGGCCGTGCTCCATCGCGGCGACATAGTTCGACACCTCGACAACATCGTCGATCGGCACGCCCGTCGCGGCGTCGTTTTCGAACAACAGGAGTTCGGAGAGCGAGGATTGCGTTCCTTCGATCTGGGAGGAGAGGACAGCCTCCTTTCTGATGTACGAATACAGGAAGAGGTGGGGATCCGGGAGCAGGCTGGTGGCCCCCGCTAGGCGGCCCAAGGCGAGGGTGGCGCGCTCCTTGATCAGACCGTCCCAAGCAACCGGAGGATGCGGTGGCAGTGGATGAGGAACAAAGGCCAGGCACCTTTCACCAACGAAGGAGATGGGGGTTTGGTAGCCGGAAAGACCGCGATTCATCTTTAGATTGGAGAGCCTGCTTTTGATTGTCGCACTCCATAATTAATAAAATCAACGAATCCTTTATTAAGAAAGGGCTTAATTAAGCCAACCTAACCACAGGCAAGGTGGGGGCGTGAAGTGTCAGATGTTCGCGGGGCGGCCTTCTCCTTGGACACGCGCCGCCCCAACGCGCGTTGCCCGCCGGCCGGGGCGGGGCGCCCCGGCTGCAGCGGACGGGTGCGGCTCAGTAGACCTGCTCGTCGAGGAGCTGGAAGAGCTCGGCCTCCGTGATGCGGCGCTGCTGCATCGAGTCGCGCTCGCGGAGGGTGAAGGTGTCGCCGGGCTTCTCGATCGTGTCGAAGTCGATGGTCACGCACCACGGCGTGCCGGCCTCGTCCTGGCGGCGGTAGCGCTTCCCGATGGCGCCGCCGTCGTCGTACTGCGCGGCGTAGCGCTTCTTGAGCTTGGCGTGGAGGGCCTTGGCGCGGGCGGTGAGGGCCTCCTTGTTCTTGAGCAGCGGGAGGACGGCGACCTTCACCGGCGCGATGCGCGGGGAGAGGCGGAGCACGGTGCGTTGCTCGACGTTGCCCTTCTCGTCCTTCACGTCCTCGACGGCGTAGGCCGAGGCGAGCACGGCGAGGAGGATGCGGTCCACGCCGACGGCGGGCTCGATCACGTGCGGCACGACCTTCTGCTTGGTCGCCTCGTCGAACCAGACCTGCGGCACGCCCGAGAACTTCTGGTGCTGCTGCAGGTCGTAGTCGGAGCGCGCGGCGATGCCCCAGAGCTCCTGCACGCCGAACGGGTAGCGGAACATGATGTCCACCGTGCGGCGCGAGTAGAACGCGAGCTTCTCCTTCGGGTGCTCGTGGAGCGAGAGGTGCGAGGCGGGCAGGCCGATGGAGACGAGCCAGTCCTGGCACCACTTCAGCCACTCCTCGTGGCAGGCGAGCCAGTCGGCGTCGGGGTGGATGAAGTATTCCATCTCCATCTGCTCGAACTCGCGCGAGCGGAAGATGAAGTTGCGCGGCGTGATCTCGTTGCGGAACGACTTGCCGATCTGGGCGATGCCGAAGGGCAGCTTCACGCGCGTGGTGTCCACGACGTTCTTGAAGTCCACGAACATGCCCTGCGCCGTCTCGGGGCGGAGGTAGGCGACCGACGAGGCGTCCTTCAGCGCGCCGACGTTGGTCTCGAACATCATGTTGAACGCGCGCGGCGGCGTGAGGCTGCCGGGCTCGCCGGTGGCGGGGGAGGGGATGAGCGGGATCTCGTCGGCCGCGGCTTCGGTGAACTCGCGGACCTTGACCGGCTCGAGCGCGCCCTGGACGGCCTTCTTGCGCTTGAGTTGCTCGGCCGCCTGCTGGAGTTCCTCGCCGGTCTTCTCGGATTCGAGCGCGGAGACGTAGCCGATGGTCTTCCCGTCCACGACCACCGCCGCGAAGAACAGCTGGTCCGCCCGGTACCGCTGCTTGCTCACCTTGCAGTCCACGAGCGGGTCGGTGAAGCCGGCGACGTGGCCCGAGGCCTCCCAGACCTTCGGGTGCATGATGATGGAGGTCTCGACGCCGACGATGTCGTCGCGGCGCTGCACCATGTCGCGCCACCAGCAGTCGCGGATGTTGCGCTTCAGCTCCACGCCGAGCGGGCCGTAGTCGAAGAACCCGTTGAGTCCCCCGTAGATCTCGGAGGACGGGTAGATGAAGCCGCGCCGCTTCGCGAGCGAGACGAGGGCTTCCATGAGGTTCGGGTTGTCGGCGGCGGAGGACATGGCGATGAGGGTTCGCCCCCAACTGGTTGTGGGGAGCAGCCGGCGAGTGAAGGTTCCGCCCCGGGGTTGGTCAATGCCGCGGTGGAGGGCGGGGTCTCCCGACCCCGCCGTCGTTCGCTCGCGGCATCGGTCGCGCAGGTCGCGATTGCGTTCGCGGCGGGGCCGGGAGACCCCGCCCTTCAGGGGGCCGCGGGGCGCTCGGGGTCCGCGACGGGGAATCCGGCGGCCGGACCTATTTCCGCGGAGCGGCGGACTTTTCGGGCGGGACCGGGGCCGGGTTGACGACGGGAATCGGCGCGCCCTGGAGGTACTCGACCAGTTGGAGTTCGCCGATCTTCACGTCGGGCCGGAACTTCTTCCCGGCCGTCATCCACACGGGCTTCGCGGTCTCGCGGCCGAACTGCGCGCCGCCGATCGCCACCATCGCGGGGAAGACGTCGGGAAAATCGAAGCCGCGGCCGAGGCTCGCGATGCGCGTCGTCCAGAGCAGCTGGCGGCGCTTCTGGCGGACGGACTCGAGGTCGTAGGCGGCGACGACGGCGACGTAGAGGTCCTCGTCGGAGATGTCGTGCAGCTGCCGCGCGTCGTAGCTCAGGAGCGTCAGGCCGGTCACCGGGGCCGTCAGCGGGTCGAGGAAGGCGTCGTCGAGGCCGACCTTCGCGCCGCCGAGGAAGCGGAGGATCTGCGCCCGGTTGCGCGGCCGCGGCGGCAGGTCGGGATCCAGCGTGGGCTCGTAGTCCACGTTCATCGTGCCCCAGGTCAGGAAGAGGACGAGGGTCGGGGGCGGTGAGCGGTCGGTCGCCGGAAGGTACCCGCGCCGGGCCAGCTCCGCGGTGAGCGCCCCGATGACCTCGTGGGCGGGCGGCTCGGTGATGCCGCCCATCGCTCCCCCGAAGTCGCGGAAACCCGCGCTGGCGACCAGGTAGTACTGCGGCGCGGACGGCGACGCGGCGGGCACCTTGCGTCCGGCGGGGGTGACATCGGTGTTGGTGATGACCTCGATGTCGCGCTTGCCGAACAGCCGCTCGATCCAGCCCCCGGGCGACGCGGCGACGGGCCCGGCTAGCACGGTGGAGAGCAGGAGGCGGAGGAGAAGGATGCGCACGGGGAGAACGTAATGGTGACGATGCTACCCGCGTCCCGGTTGCGGACCAGACCACGATCGGAACGTCCGAAGGCCGGGGTCCGGAGCTTCAGGCCACGGTCCGTGCGACGGGCCCCCGGAGGTCCCGCCTCGACCGGCGGGACGTCAGCCCCGCCGCGGCGCGACGGGCACGTGCACCTCGGACCGCTTGGCGAACCAGGGCGTGAAGGGGCCGTGCCAGTAGACGGCGTAGGGCTCGCCGTCGGCCTGCCAGTCCGGGTTCTGCTCCAACCACGCCAGCAGGCGCGCGCGGGTGTCCGCGAACCGCTGCGGCGAATACGAACCGCTCGCCCCCGCGCTGGCCACGCGGCGCTCGGGCAGGCGCACGACCTCGACGCCGTCCTTGCTGCCCGCGACCTTGTCGACCTGGCTCGGCGCGACCCAGAAGTACATCGCCGCGTCCTCGATCGTGGCCTCGACCGGCGTGGTCATGGCGATGTCGTGGCGCGAGATGTAGCGGAAGAGCGGGCCGAAGAGGTTGTTCGACTCCTCGAAGTAGTTGCCGCGGCCGGTGGACTTGAGGAGCACGCCGGCGGGCAGGGTCTTGACCTCGACGACGCCGGGTGCGGTGGGCGGGAAGGCTTGTTCGGCGGCCATGGCGGGCAGGAGGAGGAGGGGCAGGAGCGACGCGAGGCGGGGCAGGCGCATGTCCCTAGTGCGCGCGAACCGCGGCGGCGGATGCGCGGGCGGGCTTTTCGCCCTTGCGACGGCCCGGCACCGGCCCTCCCTTGGTCCTCCCCATGAAACTCTCGCTCACCGCCAAGGAGTATCGCCAGCTGCTCGAGCTCGTCCACCTCGGCATGTGGGTCGTCACCGCCTACCAGGGCGAGGACACCGCCGCGGCCAAGCGCTACTTCGCGCTCGACCAGAAGCTCATGGACCTGGCCACCGCGATGGGCTGCGCCGACGCCGTCGAGCGGCGGAGCGACGGCACGCTCCAGCCGTCGGTGAAGCTGGCGGAGGACGAGCGGATCAAGGAGCTGCAGCTCGACTTCCAGAACGACGCCTTCTGGCACGAACTGGTGCAGCGCCTCGCCGACCGCGACCAGGCCGGCGCCGCGGCCAAGCGCGCGCTCGAGACGCCGGGCGTCGAGCCGGCGCCGAGCGAGGACGACGAGATCAAGCAGCTCGAGGAGCGCTACTGGGCCGAGTTCGAGAAGAACGACCTCGCCAACGTCGTCGTGCTCCGCGGCGGCCGGGGCTGAGCCGCCCGGGCCGGCCGGCGTCGCCTGGAGGGCGGTCCCGCGGCCGCGGGACGACCCCGCCGTCGTTCGCGCGCAATTCAGGCAACGACGCCTGAAGCAACGTTCGCGGCGGGGTCGGGAGACCCCGCCCTCCAGTCCGGAATCCGGACGCCGCTCAGTACCGCCAGCCGAGGCGCTTGTAGACGAAGTGCATCAGCCAGGCGGGGCCGATGAGGAGGAAGACGACGTCGTGGAGGAACGACGGCTTCTTGCCCTCGATCTTGTGGCCGACGAACTGGCCGATCCACGCCAGCACGAAGAGGATCAGGCAGCTCTTCCAGACCGGGAAGGTGCAGCCCGCCGCCACCTGCCACTCGATGAGGCCGAAGCAGAGGCCCATGAAGAGGAACATCCCGACCGCGAGCGGCAGCGAGAGGCGCAGGTAGAACAGGAGCACGCCGAGCGCGACGGGCAGCGTCCAGTTGAACCACGGCATCGCCGTGGCGAAGGCGCCGCCGACGGGAATGGACCAGATCAGGCCGAACACGCAGTAGAAGATGGTCGGCACGCAGATCCAGTGGATCAGCTCGTTGGTGGGGTTCTGGTGGCTCTCGCCGTACTCGGCGAACCACTGGTCGGCGGTCTTGCGTTCGGACATGGCGGGGTGGGGTGGGGTGGCCGGGAGTACAAACCATGGCCGGCCGGCCGGCGACTGTGGATTTGCCCCCGGCCGCCACCGGCGCATCGTCGCCGGCCATGCACCCGCTCCGTCGTCCGGGCCTCCTCGCGGCGTTCGCCCTCGCCGCCGTCCTCGCCTCCGCCGCCGATCCCGTGCTGCGCATCGACCGCGAGAAGTCGTTCGTGGACGTGGACGTGAAGGCGACCGTGGACTCGTTCACCGGCCGGCTGGAGAAGTACCAGGCCGTCGTGACGACCGACCCGAGCGGCCGCATCCGCGCCGCGACCTTCGACTTCCGGTTCGCCGACCTCAAGACGGGCAAGGCCGACCGCGACGCCAAGATGCTCGAGTGGCTCGGCGCGGCGGACGCGGCCGGGAAGTTCGAGCTCGGCGTGCTCGCGCTCACGCCGTCCGGCCAGGGCCAGGCCAACGGCCGGCTGACCTTCCACGGCGCGACGCAGCGCATCGAGTTCCCCGTCACCGTCGCGCGCGCCGACCGCGGCTACACCATCACCGGCGAGGTCACGATCGACCACCGCAACTGGGGCCTGAAGGTGATCCGCCTGATGGCCCTCCTCAAGGTCGACCCCGAGGTCCGCATCCGCTTCCGCCTCGCCGGCGAGCTCCCGCCGCCCGCGGAGGAATGAACTGTAGGGCGGGGTCTCCTGACCCCGCCGTCGTTCGCGCGCGATTTCAGGAGCGAACCTGAAACAACGTCCGCGGCGGGGTCGTCCCGCGGCCGCGGGACCGCCCTACAGGCCCGCCTTCGTCCTCTATTTCCTCGCGGCGTGGCGCTTCTCCAGCACCGCGAGCGCGTCGCCGAGCGCGAGGCCCTTGGCGCGGAGCAGGACGATGAGGTGGAAGAGCAGGTCCGCCGCCTCGTTGGCGAGTTCGGCGGAGTCGCCCGCGGTCGCGGCCAGCGCGGTCTCGACGCCCTCCTCGCCGACCTTCTGCGCGACGCGCTTCACGCCGTCGCGGACCAGCTTCGCCGTGTAGCTCGTCTCGTCGCCGGCGGCGATGCGCTGGACGATGGTGCGCTCGAGTTCGCCGAGGAAGCCGACGCCGGTGGCGCCGCCCTCCCCGAAGCAGCTGCAGGTGCCGCGGTGGCAGGTCGGGCCGTTGGGGCGGGCGCGGACGAGCAGCGCGTCGGCGTCGCAGTCGGCCTCGACGCCGACGAGGTCGAGGAAATGCCCGGACGTCTCGCCCTTCACCCAGAGGCGGTTCTTCGAGCGCGAGAAGAACGTCACGCGCTTCGTCGCGACGGTCTGCGCGAGCGCCTCGGCGTTCATGTAGCCGAGCATCAGCACCTGCTGCGTGTCGGCATCCTGGACGATCGCGGGGAGCAGGCCGTCGCCTTTTTGCCAATCGAGGGTCGGGAGGGAGTTCATCGGGAGAAAGGGAACCACGGAGGCGCGGAGGTCACGGAGGAGGGAAGGGAGGGAGGGAGCGGTTTCTCGGCTCTGTGAACTCCGTGCCTCCGTGGTTTAAGCGGGAATGTCTCAGGACCGCACGCACACGCCCTCGCGGGCGAGCCAGGCCTTGAGGTCGGGGATCGCGATCGTGCCCTTGTGGAAGACGGAGGCGGCGAGCGCGCCGTCGACGCCGGCCTCCCGGAACACGTCGCGGAAATGCTCCGGCGCGCCGGCGCCGCCGGAGGCGACGAGCGGGATGGTGAGCGCGGCGCGGACGAGCCTCAGCTGCGCGAGGTCGTAGCCGCCGCGCACGCCGTCCTGGTTCATGCAGTTGAGCACGACCTCGCCGGCGCCGAGCCGCTGCGCCTCGCGGGCCCAGTCGAGCGTCCGCCAGCGCGTGGCGCGGGTCTTGTCCGGGTCGCCGGTGTAGGCCTTGACGAAGTAGTCGCCCTGCTCCTGCCGCGAATCGATGCCGACGACCACCGCCTGCGAGCCGAACTCGTCGGCGAGCGCGGTGACAAGTCCCGGGTTCTCGAGGGCGGGCGAGTTGAGCGAGACCTTGTCCGCGCCGCGGTGCAGGATCTCCCGCGCTCCGTCGAGCGAGCGGATGCCGCCGGCCACGCAGAACGGGATGTCGAGCACGCGCGCGACGCGCTCCACCCAGTCGGCCGAGACGGTGCGGCCGTCGCTGCTCGCGGTGATGTCGTAGAACACCAGCTCGTCCGCGCCCGCGTCGCGGTAGCGCTGCGCCAGCCCGAGGATGTCGCCCACGTCCTCGTGGTCGCGGAACTGGACGCCCTTCACGATGCGGCCGTCGCGGACGTCGAGGCAGGGGATGATGCGGCGGGCTAGCATGCGAGGGCCTCCGCGAGCGTGAACTTCCCCTCGTACAGCGCGCGGCCGACGATCGCGCCCGGGACGCCGTCGGCGCGCAGGCGCCGGAGGTCGTCGAGCGAGGAGACGCCGCCCGAGGCCTGCACCTCCACGCCCGGGAAGTCGCGGCGGAGGCGCGCGTAGAGGGCGAAGTTCGGGCCGGTGAGCTTGCCGTCGCGGGAGATGTCGGTGCAGAGCACGTGGCGCAGCCCGCGGGGCAGGAAGCCGCGGATCGTGTCGTCGAGCGCGACCCCGCCGTCCGCCTGCCAGCCGGCGACGGCCACGCGCGGGGTGCCGGCCGCGTCGAGGCGCACGTCGAGGGCGAGCACGAGGCGCTCCGGCCCGAACGTCTCCAGCCAGCCGCCGACGCGGTCGGGCTCCTTCACCGCCAGGCTGCCGACGACCACGCGTTCCACGCCCGCGTCGAGCAGCGCGCGCACGTCCGCCTCCGCGCGCACCCCGCCGCCCGACTGCACGCGCAGGCCGGCGGTGCGGACGACGTCCGCGACGAGCGCGGTCTGCCGCCGGGCGGGGTCCTTGGCGCCGTCGAGGTCCACGAGGTGGAGCCACGCCGCGCCCGCGGCGGCGAATTCGCGCGCGACCGCGACCGGGTCGTCGCGGTAGGCGGTCTCGGCGTCGAAGCGCCCCTCGGTGAGGCGGACGACGCGGCCGAGGCGGAGGTCGATGGCGGGATAGAGGATCACGGCGGGGGCGCGGGGTCGTAGTAACGCAATGCGTTACTACGGGAGGCGGGGCTCAGGGGAGGGCGAGGAAGTTGCGGAGCAGGCGGGCGCCGGCGGGGCCGGAGCGCTCGGGGTGGAACTGGACGCCGGAGAAGTTGCCGCGCTGGACGACGGCGGCGAAGGGCGCGCCGTGCGTGGCGGTGGCGACGGTGTGCGCGTTGACCGGGCCGGCGTAGCTGTGGACGAAGTAGAACCGGGCGTCCCGCGGGATGCCGTGGAGCAATGGGATGTCGCGGAGCACCTCGAGCGTGTTCCAGCCCATGTGGGGCACGGTGACGCCGGGCGACTCGGGCAGGCGCGCGACGCGGCCGGGAATCAGGCCGAGCGAGACGGTGTCGCCCTCCTCCGAGCCCTCGAAGAGCAGCTGCTCGCCGAGGCAGAACCCGATCACGGGCTGGGTGAGGCCGCGGATGACGTCCACGAGGCCGCGGGCGCGGAGCTTGCGCATGCCCTCCTGCGCCGAGCCCACGCCGGGCAGGATGACGCGGTCGGCCGAGCGGATCGCGGCCGGGTCGGCCGTGAGCTCCGCGCGCACGCCGAGCCGCTCGAGCGCGAAGCGCACCGAGGCGATGTTGGCGCCGCCGCTGTCGACGAGGACGGTCATCAGAGCACGCCCTTCGAGCTGGGGACGTCGGTCCCGGCGCCGCGCGCGACCGCGGGGCGCAGCGCGCGCCCGAAGCCCTTGAACAGCGCCTCGACCATGTGGTGCGCGTTGTCGCCCTCGACCTTCATGTGCAGCGTGGCGGCGAGCGTGTCGCTCACCGACTTGAAGAAGTGGCCGACCATCTCCGTCGGCATCTCGCCGACGCGCTCGCGCGGGAACCTGGCCTCGAAGACGAGCCAGGCGCGGCCGCTGAGGTCGAGGGAGACCTCGGCGCGCGACTCGTCCATCGGCATGACGAAGCCGTACCGGCCGATGCCGCGCTTGTCGCCCAGCGCCTGCCGCAGGGCGGCGCCGAGGGCGAGGCCGGTGTCCTCGATGGTGTGGTGCTCGTCGATGTGGAGGTCGCCCTCGCACGTCACCGTCAAGCCGATGCCCGCGTTGCGGGCGATCTGCTCGAGCATGTGGTCGAAGAACCCGAGGCCGGTCTTGAGCGAGACCGGGCCGGGGGCGTCGAGGTCCACCGCGACGGTGATCTTGGTCTCCTTCGTCTCGCGCCGCACGGTGGCGCGCCGCGGGGCGTCGAGCAGCTCGCGGACGAGCGCCGGCCAGGGCGCGGCCTTGCGGTCGTAGCGGAGGCCGCGGACGCCCAGCGCCTCGGCGAGCTGGAGGTCGGTCTCGCGGTCGCCGACGACGGCGGAGGCGGCGCGGTCCCACGACGGGTCGCGCAGGTAGTCGAGCACGAGGCCGGGCTTGGGCTTGCGGCAGTCGCAGCGGTCGGCCGACGTGTGCGGGCACACGCGCACGGCCTCGAAGCGGATCCCCTGCGAGGCGAGGAGGTTGACGAGCAGGTCCTGCAGCGGCCGGAAATCGGACTCGGGCAGGCTCGGCGTGCCGAGGCCGTCCTGGTTGGTGACCATCACGAACGCGTAGCCCGCGTCGGCGCAGCGGCGGAGGGCGGGGATGACGTCGGGCTCGAGCGCGAACTTGTCGAGCCGGTCGATCTGCTGGTCGGCGGGCTCGGCGATGAGCGTGCCGTCGCGGTCGAGGAAGAGGATCTTCTTGGCCATGGGAGAAGGGGTCGGCGGTCAGGCCCGGGCGAGGACCGCGAGGGCGAAGTCGAGCTCGGCGGGCGAGCCGACGGTGATGCGGACGGTGTTCGGGACGTCCTTGCTGCGGTCGCGGATGACGAGGCCCGCCGCGCGGCAGAGCGCCATGAGGCGGGCGGAGTCGTCGACCGAGACGAGCAGGAAGTTCGCGTCGCTCGGCCACACGCGTCGGACGAACGGCAGGCGCGCGAGCGCGGCGGCGAGGCGCTCGCGGCCGGCGACGAGGTCCGCGGCGGCTTGGCGGGCGGCGGCGAGGCCGTCGGGCGAGAGGGCGGCGAGGGCGGCCTGGGCGACCGGGGTCGGGATCGGGTAGGGCGCGATGACCTTCTGCAGGACCGCGACGAGTCCGGGCGCGGCGAGCGTCACCCCGACGCGCGCGCCGGCGAGGCCGAAGGCCTTGGAGAGCGTGCGGAGCACGACGAGGTTGGGCCGCGACGGGAGCTCCGCCACGAGGCTGTCGGCGGGCGAGAACTCGGCGTAGGCCTCGTCCACGACGACGACGGCCCGACCCGCGAGCGCGTCCACCACCCGCAGCACGTCGGCGCGGGCGAGGGCCCGGCCGGTCGGGTTGTTGGGCGAGCAGAGGAAGACGAGCTTCACGTCCGGTCCGGCCGCGGCGACGACGGCGTCCGGGTCGAGCGCGTAGTCGCGCGCCGCCACGAGCGGCGCGGCGCGCACGGCGGCGCCCTGGATGCCGGCGGCGACGGCGTACATGCCGTACGTCGGAGGCGTGACGAGGATGGCGTCCTGGCCCGCGCGGCAGAAGGTGCGCACGAGGAGGTCGATGCCCTCGTCGGAGCCGCGCGTCACGAGCACCGACCCCGGCGCCGCGCCGTAGAGCGCGGCGAGGCGGGCGACGAGCTCCGGCGGCTGCGGGTCGGGGTAGCGGTTGAGGTTCAGGCGGCCCTCCGGCGCCGAAGCTACGGAAGGCAGCGCCGCCGCGGGCGTCGCCGGGTTCTCGTTGGCGTCGAGCCAGACGCGTCCGCCCTGGGCCTCCTTGCGCGCGGAGGAGTAGGGCACGAGCGCGAGGATCTCGGGGCGGACGAGCGCGAGCGTGGCGGGAAGGGAGTTCATCGGACGAGGGAGCGGAGGCGGACGGTGACGGCGCGCCGGTGGGCGACGAGGCCCTCGGCGTCGGCGAGGCGGGCGACGGCCGGGCCGAGGCGCGCGAGGCCGAGCGGCGAGGCCTCCTGCACGGTCATCGTGCGGAGGAAGTCGGCCAGGCCGAGGCCGCTGTAGGCGCGGGCCCAGCCGTAGGTCGGGAGGACGTGGTTGGTGCCGCTGGCGTAGTCGCCGAGCGATTCGGGCGTCCACGGACCGACGAAGACGGAGCCGGCCGCGGTGATGGCGGGCAGCAGCCGGCGGGGCTGGGCGACCTGGAGGATGAGGTGCTCGGGCGCGTAGGCGTTGGCGATGGCGACGGCCTCGTCCCGCGAGGAGGCCACGAGCACGCGGCTGTGCGCGAGGGCTTGCTCGGCGATGGCGCGGCGCGGGAGGTGGGAGAGCTGGGCCCGGACCTCGCGGGCGACGCGGGCGGCGAAGGCGGTGCCGAAGGCGACGAGGACGACCTGCGAGTCGGGGCCGTGCTCGGCCTGCGAGAGGAGGTCGGCGGCGACGAACGACGCGTCGGCGGTGCGGTCGGCGACGACCATGACCTCGGATGGGCCGGCCGGCAGGTCGATGGCGGCGCCGGCCGGGGAGGCGGCGACCTGCTGCTTCGCCTCGGTGACGTAGGCGTTGCCGGGGCCGAAGAGCTTGTCGCACTTCGGGATGGTGCGGGTGCCGTAGGCCATCGCGGCGATCGCCTGGGCGCCGCCGACCTTGAAGACGTCGCGGATGCCGCAGAGCCGGGCGGCTTGGAGGATCCACGGGCTCACGCGGCCGTCGCGGCCCGGCGGCGTGCAGAGGACGCGGGTCGTCGGCTTCCCGCCGAGGCGCGCGGCCGCCTCGCTGGCGAGCTGGGAGGGCACGCCGAGCATGAGCGCGGTGGAGAAGAGCGGGGCGCTGCCGCCCGGGACGTAGAGGCCGACGCGCGCGATGGGGCGCGGGCGCTTCTCGCAGACGAGTCCGGGCATGGTCTCGACGCGCACGGGGCGCGCGGCCTGGGCGGCGTGGAAGCGGCGCAGGTTGCGGTAGGCGGTGCGCAGGGCGGCGCGGTCGGCGGCGGAGAGGGCCCGGTCGGCGGCGGCGAACTCGGCCTCGCCCACGCGGAGGGAGGCGAGCTTCGCGCCGTCGAACTTCGCCGTCAGGCGCCGCAGCGCCCGGTCGCCGTCGCGCCGGACCTCGGCGACGAGGCGCGCGACCGCCGCCGCGACCTGGGGACGCGCGGCCTGCGCGGGCCGCTGGAGGGCGGCGCGGCGCCGGGCGGGCGGGAGCTTCTTCCAGACGAGCGGAGTCATGGGGAGGGGGCGGACGCCCGTTCAGAGCATCATCTTCTCGATGGGCAGCACAAGGATGCTGCTGGCGCCGGCGCGCTTGAGGGACTCCATCGTCTCCCAGAACACGGCCTCCTGGCAGACCGCGTGGAGGGCGACCTTGGAGTCGTCGCCGGCGAGCGGGAGCACGGTGGGGTTCTCGGAGCCGGGGAGGAGGCGCTTGATCTCGGGCAGGGCCGCCTTGGGGGCGTGGAGCATGATGTACTTCGCCTCGGCGGCGAGCTGCACGCCGTCGATGCGGCGGAGGAGGATGTCGAGGGCGTGGCGCTTGACGGGGTCGAGCGGGCGGTCGCAGCGGATGAGGGTGGCCTTCGACTTGAAGATGGTCTCGACCGCGCGGAGCCGGTTGGCCTCGAGGGTGGAGCCGGTGGCGACGAGGTCGCAGATCGCGTCGGCGAGGCCGAGGCGCGGCGCGATCTCGACGGAGCCCGTGAGCATGACGACGTCGGCCTTCACCCCCTGGTCGGCGAGCCAGCGGCGGGTGAGGCGCGGGTAGGAGGTGGCGATGCGCAGGCCGGCGAGGTCGGCGGGCGCCGCGTAGGCGCGCTCCTCGGGCAGGGCGACGGCGAGGCGGCAGCCGCCGAAGTCGAGCCGGCGGTCGACGACGTAGGGATTCGTGGTGCCGCCGGAGCTGCGCTCGAGGGCGGTCTCCTCGAGGACGTTCTCGCCCACGATCCCGAGGTCGCAGACCCCGTCCATCACGAGCTGGGGGATGTCGTCGTCGCGGACGAACAGGATATCGACCGCGAAGTTCTCCGCGTGGAGGAGGAGCTTCTCCTTGGGCGCCTTCACCTTGATGCCGCAGCGCGACAGCAGGTCGAGGGAGTCGGTGGACAGCCGGCCGCTCTTCTGGATGGCGAGGCGGAGGCGGTCCTTGGGCGGGGGAGTGGCGGGAGGCATGGGGAGGAGGCGGAGGAGAAAGTGAGCGGCGAGCAGGGATGAGTGAGCAGTGAGAAGGGAGCGGTGAGCAGTAGGCGGCGAACAGTGAGCGGGGGGCGGGGAATGGGGGGCGGAAATGAAGAACCCCGGCGGCGGGTGCCGACCGGGGTTCAGAAAGGGAATCATCACCGCGGGAAGGCACCGGCCTTCCCGGGAGGGGGAAGGCGATCAGGTGTGGTGATGGTGGTGGTGGGTCATGGGAGACCGAGGTGGGGAGAAAGGCCCGGGGGTGCCGGTCCCGCAAGGATTTTCTCCCGGATGACGCAGGGGGGGCGTGGATGTAGGGCGGGGTCTCCCGACCCCGCCGTCCCGCGAGCGCGTTTCAGGCTGCGCTGCACGTGCCGACGTTCGCGGCGGGGTCGGGAGACCCCGCCCTACACGCGAGGCGGGCTCAGGGCAGCTTCGCCTGGACGAGCTTGCTGGCGGCGCCGAAGTCGATGAGGGCGGCCTCGGGGCGCTGCTTCAGCGCGCCGATGACCTTGCCCATCTCCTTCTTCGAGGTGGCGCCGGTGGCGGCGATGGCCTCGGCGATGAGCGCCTCGAGCCGGGCGGGGTCGAGGGCCTGCGGCAGGTACTTCTCGAGGTGGGCGATCTCGTCGGAGTTGGCGGCCACGAGGTCGGCGCGACCGCCCTTCTCGAACTCGGCGCGCGCGTCGGCCAGGTTCTTCACGGCCTTCCGCACCGTCGCGACGACGAGCGCCTCGTCGATCGGCTTGTTCGCGTCCATCGCGGCGCGCTGGATGGCGGCGTCCATCGTCCGGAGCGCGGTGGCGCGCGCGCTGTCGCGGGCCTTCATGGCGGTGACGATGTCGGCGCGGAGGGTCTCGTAGGTCGAGGGCATGGTCCCACCTTGCGGGCGTCGGCGCGCGGACGGAAGCGCGGAATCGCCGGGTGGCCTCCGGCCGGGGGCGGCGGGGCGGACCGTCGCCGGGGCGCGAAAAGGATGGCGGCCGGCGGCGCCGGCGGCGCAGCATCGAACGAAACCGCCGCGCGCGTGTCGCATCCCCATGCTCCGTCGACTCGTCCCGTCCCTCGTCCTCCTCGTGACCCTGGCGCTGCCCGGCCCCGCCCCCGCCGCGACCGAGACGCTGGCGGAGCGGACGCTGCGCGAGGTGGTGGAGCGCGAGCGGCAGCTGTTCGCACGGGCGGAGCAGGAGGGCGAGCAGCTGGACGAGGCGCGGTTCGCCACGGAGGCGCAGGCGCTCGCCGCGAGCTACGACGTGCTCCTCCAGAAGAACCCGGAGTTCACCGCGGCCTACGTCGCCTACGGCCTCTTCCTCGGCCGGGTGGACATGCCGAAGGCCGCGGTCGCGATGCTGCTCAAGGCCAACCGGCTCGACCCGAACCTCGCGGTGGTGAAGAACCAGCTCGCCAAGCACCTCGCCGAGGACGGCCGGCCGCTGGAGGCGCTGCCGTACCTGATGTCGGCCGTGGACCTCGCGCCGCGCGAGCCGCTCTACCATTTCCATCTCGCCAAGCTCCTGCTGGAGGCGCGCGAGGAGTTCCTGCGCAGCGGCGAGTGGACGCGGCCGGCGCTGGAGAAGGCCATGCTCGACGGGTTCCGCCGCGCCGCCGACCTCGCGCCGGGGGAGTTCTCCCTCACCTACCAGCACGCCAAGGCCTTCTACGAGCTCGACCCCCCGCGCTGGGAGGAGGCGCTCGCCGCCTGGCAGGCGCTCGAGCCGCGCGCACCCACCGCCGCGGCGCGGCAGCTCGTCCGGCTGCAGCAGGCGAACGTCCTCGCCCGGCTCGGCCGCGCGGACGACGCGCGGGCGCTGCTCGAGGGGATCCGCGATCCGCAGTTCGACGAGGAGAAGGCCAAGGTCGCGGAGCTGCTGGCCGCGCCGGCGAAGGGCCGGTGATCCGACGGGCGGGGCGTTGCGGGCGCCGCGTCGGCGCTTGCGCGCGTCCGCCGCCGCTGCCAAGTGCATCGCATGGATTTCCTCAACGGCCTCGAGCGCCGCTTCGGCCGCTTCGCCCTCGCCAACCTCCCGCTCTACCTCGTGGTCGGGCAGGTGATGGTGCTGACGTTCGCCCTGCTCGGCCGGCCCGACGCGGTCGCGCTCGTCGCGCTCCTGCCGGCGGCGGTGCTGGACGGCGAGGTGTGGCGGCTCGTCACCTTCCTCTTCGTCCCCCCGGTCGGGCCCGGCCCGCTCTCGCTGACCGGCGCCGTGTTCCTCGCCTTCGGGTGGTACATGTTCTGGCTGATGGGCAGCGCGCTCGAGGGCTACTGGGGCGCGTTCCGCTTCAACCTCTTCATCGGGCTCGGCTGGCTGCTGACGGTGGCCGCGGCCTTCGTCTTCCCCGGCCACTGGGCGACCAACGCGTTCCTCGCGGGCACGGTCTTCCTCGCCTTCGCGCACCTCAACCCGGACTTCGAGCTCATGCTCTTCTTCATCCTGCCGGTGAAGATCAAGTGGCTGGCGCTGATCGCGTGGATCGGGTACGCGGTGAGCTTCGCGCTCGGCGACTGGCCGGCGCGGCTCGCGGTCCTGGCCTCCGTGGGCAACTTCCTCGTCTTCTTCGGCGGCGACCTCCTCGGCCGCGCCCGCTCGGGCCGGCGCCGGATGGAGCACAAGGCCCGGGCGGCCGCGGCGCGCCCCGACGACGCGGAGGCGCGCCACCGCTGCGTCGTCTGCGGCAAGACGGACCGCACGCACCCGCAGGAGGACTTCCGCTACGGCGACGACGACCAGTGCTACTGCTCGGAGCACCGCGGCGGGAAGAGGACCTGAGCCCGTGCCCGCGCGCCCGCAGACCGTCGGCGAGTGGCTGCAGTGGGCCGTCCGCGCCTACGCCCGCCGGAAGGTCGCGCTCGGGCAGGTGGCCGACAACGCGCACGACGAGGCGCTCTACCTCCTGCTCCACACGCTCGGGCTGCCGCTGGAGAGCCCGCGGACCGTGCTGCGCCGGAAGGTCGCGCCGGAACAGGCGGCGCGGGTCGCGGAGGTCTTCCGCCGGCGCCTCGAGGAACGCGTGCCCGCCGCCTACCTGACGCGCGAGGCCTTCCTCGGCGGCTTCCGGTTCCACGTGGACGAGCGGGTCATCATCCCCCGCTCGTACTTCGTCGAACTGCTGCCCGCGATCGCCGACCTCGTCGAATGGAGGGCGGGGTCTCCGGACCCCGCCGCGAACGTCCGCAAGGGCCGCGCAGCCGGTGGCGCGCGCGGCGGGACGGCGGGGTCGGGAGACCCCGCCCTACAGGCCGGCGCGCGCCGGGCGGCGAGGCGCGTCGTCGACGTCTGCACCGGCTCGGGCTGTCTCGCGGTGCTGCTGGCGCACCAGTTTCCGGAGGCCAGGGTGGACGCGGTCGAGCTCTCGCCCGACGCGCTGGCGGTCGCGCGGTTCAACGTGGCCCAGCACGGGCTGGCCGGCCGCATCGCGCTGCACCGCTCGGACGTCTTCGACGCCGTGCCGCCGGCGAAGTACGACCTCATCCTCTCCAACCCGCCCTACGTGCCCACGCGCGAGCTGAAGGGGCTGCCCGCGGAGTTCCGGCGCGAGCCGGCGCTGGCGCTCGACGGCGGCGCCGACGGCCTCGACGTCGTGCGCAAGCTCCTGCGCCAGGCGCGCGACCGCCTGCAGCCGCACGGGATCGTCGCGCTCGAGGTCGGACAGGCGGCCCCCGCGCTCGACCGCGCGTTCCGCGACCTCGACCCGCAGTGGCTGCGGACGGAGGACGGCGACGACTGCGTGTGCGTGATCGGCGCGGACCGCCTGCAGGCGTGGCCCGGGTGACGCTGCGTCGCGGTCAGGGACCGTGGACGCGTGCGCTTCCGTCGGGCCGGACGTGACGGAGGCGCATCGCGTTGCCGGGCTCGTACTCGAGCACCCACAGGGCGCCGCCGGGTTCGGCGAGGACGCCGCTCGGGCGCCAGGGAGGCGTCGAGCGGTCAACGACTGCGACGTTCCCGTCGGGCGTGATGCGCTTGACGGCACCGAGCGCCGGCACGGCCGCGTGCACCGTGCCGGTGTCGTCCGCCCAAAGTCCCATGACCGCATGGTCGCGCTCCGCGGCGTCCGGCCCCGCGAGGTCACGGGCGAGCCGGTTCACTTGGCCGCCCGGCGCGACGCGGAAGAGGTCGTTGTCGTTCACGAGGTAGACCGTGCCGTCCGGGCTGCACGTGTACCACCGGACATTCCTGAGGGCGGGGATGCGCGCGACCGTCGTCACGCGACCGTCGGATTCCCGCCTGAGGACGGTGGCCCCGTGTTCCGCCGAGCGCTCGACCCAGTGCGGACGATCCCGGGCGTCGAGCGCGAACCCGTGGTCGCGCCTGAAGCCCGCGGTATCGGGCGTCAGCCGCTCCTTCCGCCCGTCGGGCGTCGCGCGCCAGAGATAATGTCGCCACGGTTCGCTGCGGCCCGGGTCGTACCAGAGGTGCTCGCCCAGCAGGCGGCCGGCGGAGTCGACGGCCAGTTCGTGCGTGTGCACGTCCGGGACGAAGACCGTGTGCGCGCCGTCGGGCGCGACGCGCCAGACGCGCGCGATGTCGGAGTAGTAGACGTGGCCCGCCGCGTCGCGGACGACCGAGACCGCCGGATGGGCGGGCGCCGCCGCGGGCGCCGCCAGCAGCAGAGCGAGGGCGGCGGCGCTTCTCATGGTCCCCCGTCCGTCACTCCATGCGGCGCGTCCGGGGTGTGGTGCGGGCAGTCACGGTCGCGGGCGGTGAGGCGGTGGGACTGGTCCGGCCGATGGCACCACAGCCAGTCGTCGAGTCCGGACTCGCACGGGAAGGCTTCGGCGTGGAGGCAGGTGACGTCGCAGGGCTGGAGGCTGGAACCTTCGCCGGTCGGGAACCGCGGTCGCGGGTCGGCTGAGCCCATGGCGGTTCCGCGGGCGTTCACTCGACCTTGCGCACCGGCAGGCCGGCGGCGGTCCAGTCCTTGAAGCCGCCGGCGTTGACGACCTTGTAGCCCTCGGCGGCGAGCGCCTCCGCGACCCGGCCGGAGCGTCCGCCCGAGCGGCAGTAGAGGACGATGGTCTTGTCCTTGCCCACCTTGGCGAGGAAGGGCGCCCACGCGGCCTTGGCGCCGTCGAAGTCGCTCTTCTCGAGCAGCACGGCCGGCGCGGCGACGCCCGTCTCCCTCCACTCCGCCGGCTCGCGCACGTCGACGAGGACGGCCTGGCCGTCCTGCACGAGCTTGGCCGACTCGGCGGCGGTGAGGCGGGGCACGTCGGCCGCCAGGGCGGCGACGGCGGAGACGAGGATCAGGGGAAGGAGGAGGAGGCGCAGCTTCATGCGTCCCAGGATGGGCGGTGGCGCGACCGACGCAAGCGGGCGCGGGTTCAGCGACCGTCGGGCCGCTCGTAGGAGACGCGGATGACGCCGCGCCAGTCGTAGGCGGAGTACTCGGTCGCCTTGTCCTCGGGGTAGTAGCGCTCGAGGGCGTTGCGGATGGCGGGCTGGAGGGACTCGACCGGTCCGTGGCAGAGCAGGCAGTTGTGGCCGACGGAGATCGGCCGGTACACGCGCCACTCGACGGGCCGGCCCTCGCGCTCGACCTTCTGGACGAGGACCTTGGGCGGGGCGGTGCCGCTGTTGAGGTCGGCGCGGATCGACTCGAGCACCGCCAGGTCGGCCGCGTCGGGCGCGTTGCGCGGGTTGCGCACGCGGAAGCTCGTGCGCTTGATCTCGGTGACCCGCGGCTTGCCCTCGGCCGCCTTGGGGGGATTGAGGTTCTTGAGGTGGAGTTCCTGCACGGCGGCCTCGAGCCCGATGGTGCCGAGCATCCGCTCGACCTCGACCATGAGGGAGCCGCCGACGCGGTCGATCAGGCGCTCCCCGGATTTCGCGAGGTCGGCGACGACCGGGTCGGCCGGGTCGTGGAAGGCGAAGCTCATCGCCGGAGCGGGCGGGTCCTGCGCGAACAGGGCGGCCGCGATGCCGCCCGCGAGAATCGATCCGAGGACGGTTTTCATGGGCGCAGTATACTCCCCGGCCTCGCGCATGGCTACGCATGTTCGCGCGGTCCGGACCCGCAAGGAATGCGCAGGCGGCGCCCGCTCAGGCGGGGCGGCGGCCGAGGACCTGCACGACCGCGGCCGCGCCGGTGTGTCCGGGACCCTCGACCACGTCGCGCTCCGTCTCCCGCGCCTCGAGCAGGTCGAGTCCGGCGAAGTCGGCCCGCAGGTCGGCGAGGCTGGGCAGCAGCGCGGCGTCCTGCGGTCCGCCGGTCGTCCGGCCCAGCTGGCCGGGTCCGTAGCATTCGAGCACGAGGTGGCCGCCGGGCGCCAAGCCGGCCGCGGCGCGCGCGTGCACGGCGCGGCGCAGGTCCGGCGGCAGGTGGACGAACACGAGCACGACCGCGCTCCAGGCTCCCGGCGCGAGGGGGAACGCCGCGAGGTCGGCGACGACGGCGTCGACCGTCACGCCGCGCGCGGCGGCCAGCCGGCGTGCCTTGGCGAGTCCGACGGCCGACTGGTCGACCGCGGTCACGGCGTGTCCGCGCGCGGCGAGGTGCGCCGCGTTGCGGCCCTCGCCCTCGCCCAGGCAGAGCACGGGTCCGGGCGGGAGCCGCGGCGCGACGGCGCGCACGAAGTCGTTCGGCTCGGTGCCGTAGACGTGGTCCGGCGCGGCGTAGCGGCGGTCCCAGAACGCGGCGTCGTACGGTCCGCCGCTCATGCGAAGGCGTTGAAGAGCCAGCCGATGACGGACGTCCCGACGAGGACGACGGCGGAGAAGACGACGAGCAGCCGCACGGTCATCACGCTCCGCAGCATCACGAGTTCGGGGAACGACACGCCGACGGCCGAGAGCAGGAACGCGAGCGCGGTGCCGAGCGGCACGCCCTTGGCGACGAAGGCCTCGAGCAGCGGCACGGTGGCGTTGGCGCTGACGTAGAGCGGCAGCCCGAGCAGGGCGGCGAGCGGCACGGTCCACGCGCCGCGGCCGGCGAAGAGGTCCTCGAAGAAGCCCGCGGGCACGAAGCCGTGCAGGCCCGCGCCGAGCGCGAGCGCGGCGAGCAGCCAGGGCAGGATGCGGCGGAAGATGCGTCCGCTGGTGGCGGCGGCGTCGGCCAGCCGGCCCACGAGGCCTGGCGGCGGCGGGTCGTCGTCGTCCTCCGCGGGCGCCTGCGCCCCCGGCACCAGCCACCGCTCCGCGCGCAGCGCCGTGAGCGCCAGCCCGCCGGCGATGCCGAGCGCGATGCCCGCGCCGGCGTAGGCCAGCGCGAGCTTCCAGCCGAACACCGCGGCCATGATGGCGACCGCGATCTCGTTCACCAGCGGGGAGGTGATGAGGAAGGCGAAGGCCACGCCGATCGGGAAGCGCGCCTGCACGAAGCCGAGGAAGATCGGGACCGACGAGCACGAGCAGAACGGCGTCAGCGCGCCGAACAGCGCGGCCGTCGGGTACCCGAACGCCCGCCCGCCGCGCCCGGCGAGCCAGCCCCGCAGCCGGTCGTGCGGCAGCGCGCCGCGGACCAGCGCCATGAGGAAGGCGACGCCGAGGACGAGCACCGACACCTTGAGCAGGTCGTAGACGAGGAAGTGCAGCGCGGCGCCGAGCCCGCGCGCCGCGTCGAGGCCGGCGAGGGCGACGGCCCGGTCCGCGATCCACTCGGCCCAAGTCCACATGGCGGGTCAGAGTCCGGCCGGGGGCGGCGGCCGCGGCGCGACCGAGACGCGGATCAGGCCGCGCCAGTCACCCGCGCGGTAGCCGAGGGCCGCGTCCTGCGGGTAGCGCGCCTGCAGCGCGGCGCGCAACGCCGGCGATTGGGAGAGGGGCTCGCCATGGCAGGCGAGGCAGGCCGTCTGCATGACGACCGGGCGGTACACCCGCCACTCCGGCGCCGCATCGGCGGGCTCGACGCGCTGGAGGAGCACCTCGGGCAGCGCCTCGCCGCGGGCCGCGAGCGCGGCGACGTGGTCGAGGACGAGCCGTTCCGCGGCGTCGGGCGCGTTGGCGGGGTTGCGGACCTTGAGGCTGGTGCGCTTCACGCCGGTGACCTGCGGCAGCTTCGGGTCGCGCGCGGCGGTCAGCGGCAGGGCCTTGAGGTGGCACACCTCGACGGCGCCGGCCGCCCCGTCCGCGGCGAGGGCGACGGTCAGCTCGGCGAGGAGCTTGGTCATCGCCTGGGCCGCCGCGGCGCGTCCCGCGAGCACGACCTCGGCCGCCTCCGGGCTCGCGTCGGGCGCGACCAGCCGGGCCGCGGGGGCGGGCTCGGCGGCGCCGAGGACGAGGGGGAGCAGGAACGGGGCGAGCAGCGGGCGCATGGGTCTCACGTAGACTTCGGCCGGCAGATTGGCCAGTCCGCCTTGTCCCAGTCGCGCAGGCTCCCGGCGTTCACCGCGTCGAACCCCTCGCCGCGCAGCGTGCGCGCGGCGAGTCCCGAGCGCGCGCCCGAGGCGCAGTAGAGGAGCAGGCGGCGGCCGCGGTGCTCCTCGAGGAACGGCCGCCAGCGCGCGCGACCGCCGCGGAGGTCGCTGAACGGCAGGAGCGCGGCCTGCTTGGCCACGCCGGTCGCGGACCACTCGCCGGGCTCGCGCACGTCCACCAGCACGGCCGTCCCGGCCGCGAGCGCGGCCTTGGCGTCGGCCAACGGCATGCCGGGCCGCGCCAGCACGAGCTGGTGCACGGCGAGGGCGACCATCGCGGCCGCCAGCAGGAGGAGGAACAGGTTCATGCGCGGTCGCTGGCCATGTAGTAGAGCACGGGCACGGCCATCCGGCTGATGAGCAGCGAGGCGATCTCGCCGAACATCAGGCTGACGGCCAGGCCCTGGAAGATCGGGTCGGCGAGGATGACGCTCGCGCCGACCACGACGGCGAGGGCGGTGAGCAGCATCGGCCGGAACCGGACGGCGCCGGCCTCGATGACCGCGTCGCGCAGGGACAGCCCGTGGGCGCGGCGGAGCTCGATGAAGTCCACGAGGATGATGGAATTGCGGACCACGATGCCGGCGCCGGCCATGAAGCCGATCATCGACGTGGCGGTGAAGAACGCCCCCATCGCCCAGTGGGCGGGCAGAATGCCGATGAGCGAGAACGGGATCGCGGCCATCACGACGAGCGGCGTGAGGTAGCTGCGGAACCAGCCGACCATCAGCATCGCGATGAGCACGAGCACGGCGGCGAAGGCGAGGCCGAGGTCGCGGAAGACCTCGAGCGTGACGTGCCATTCGCCGTCCCACTTCAGCGCCAGGGTCCCGGCGTCGGCCGGCAGGTTGAGGTGGTGGATGGGCAGCCGGGCCTCGGCCGCGCCGAAGCGGCGCGCGTCGAGGCCGCGGATCTCCCGGTCCGCGGCGAACATCGCGTAGGCGGGGCTCTCGACCGCGCCGGCGACGTCGGCCGTCACGTAGGTCACGGGCAGCAGGTTCTTGTGGTAGATGTTCCGCTCGCCCGCGGTGCGCTCCACCCGGACGAGCTCGGAGAGCGGGACGAGCGGGGCGCTCGGGTCGCGGTCGGACCGGACGCGGAGGGCGAGCAGGGCCTCGGGCTGCGAGCGGGCCGCGGCCGGGAGCTCGAGCACGAGCGGCACGTCCTCCCGTTCCGCCGGCACGTGGAGCAGGTCGATGGCGGCGCCGCGGGCGGCGAGGGTCAGGGCCTGGGCGACCGCGGCCTCGCTGACGCCGTGCAGGGCGGCCTGCGCGCGGTCCACCACGAAGCGCACCTTCGGCTGGGGCTCCTCGACGTACCAGTCGAGGTCCACGACGCCCGCGGTGCGGGCGAGGATGGCGCGGACCTCGCGGGCGAGGGCGACGCGCTGCTCCTCGTCGGGCCCGTAGACCTCGGCGACGATGGACTGCAGCACCGGCGGCCCGGGCGGGACCTCGGCGACGGCGACGACGGCGCCGTGCCGGGCGGCGATGGGGGCGACGAGCGCGCGCACGCGCTTGGCGATGGCGTGGCTCTGGTCGGAACGCTCGCCCTTGCCCACGAGGTTGACCTGCAGGTCGGCGACGTTGGGTCCGCGGCGCTCGAAGTAGTGGCGGACGAGGCCGTTGAAATTGAACGGCGCGGCCGTGCCGACGTAGACCTGGAAGTCGCGCACCTCGGGCACGGCGCGGAGGGACTCGCCCATCTCCTGCGCGATGCGGGCGGTCTGCTCGAGCGTGGTGCCCTCGGGCGTGTTGAGGATGACCTGGAACTCCGACTTGTTGTCGAAGGGCAGCATCTTGACCTGCACCGCCCCGAGCGGGACGAGGGCCATCGCGGCGACGAGCAGCAGTCCGATGCCGCCGAGGAAGACCCAGCGCCACCGGCGCCGGTCGAGCAGGGGCCCCATCACGCGGTGGTAGAGGCGCGTGAACCAATCGTCCGGCGCCGCCTCGTGCTCGAAGGTGAGCGCGGAGCGGCCCGCCTCGGAGAGGTTCTCCTCGAAGACCGCCCGGCGGCGGAGCACGCGGATGGCCGCCCAGGGCGTGAGGGTGAACGCGATGGCCAGCGAGAACAGCATCGCCGCGGTGGAGCCGACAGGGATGGGCCGCATGTACGGCCCCATCAGCCCGCCGACGAAGGCCATCGGCAGGATGGCCGCGATCACGGCCCAGGTGGCGAGGATGGTCGGGTTGCCGACCTCGTCGACGGCCTCGAGCGCGACCTGTCCCAACGACTTGCGGGAGGCGCCGGGCAGGCGCACGTGCCGGACGATGTTCTCCACCACCACGATCGCGTCGTCCACCAGGATGCCGATGGAGAAGATCAGCGCGAAGAGCGTGATGCGGTTGAGCGTGTAGCCGTAGAGGTAGAACACCAGCAGCGTCAGCGCGAGGGTGGTGGGGATGGCGAGCAGCACGACGAGCGACTCGCGCCAGCCGAGGAAGAGCAGGATGAGCAGGGCGACGCCGAAGACCGCGATGCCCATGTGGAGCAGCAGCTCGTTCGACTTCTCGGCCGCGGTGTGGCCGTAGTCGCGGGTCACGGCCAGCCCGACGTCCGCGGGCAGGAGCGTGCCGCGCGCCGCCTCGACGCGGGCGAGGACGTCCTCGACGACGTCGATGGCGTTGGCGCCGGGGCGCTTGGCCACGCTCAGCGTGACGGCCGCCTCGAGCGGCCGGTCCGGCGCGCCGTGCAGCACGTACTGGGAGGGTTCCTCGGCGCCGTCGACGACGGTGGCGACGTCGCGCAGGTACACCGGGCGGCCGGCGGCCACGCCCACGACGACGGCGCCGACGTCGGCGGCGTCCCGCAGGAAGGTGCCGGTCTCGAGGAGCACCTCCGTGTTCGCGAAGGGCCGGGAGCCGGCGAGGGACCGGCGGTTCGCCCCGGTCAGCGCCGCGGCCACGTCCGGCAGGGCGAGCCCGCGGGCGGCGAGGGCCGCCGGGTCGAACTGCACCCGCACGGCCCGGCGCGCGCCGCCGATGAGGGTGGTCTCGGCGACCTGCGGCACCGACTTGACCAGCTCCTCCAGCTGCGCGCCGAGGCGGCGGAGCTGCAGGTGGTCGTAGCGCGCGCTGTGCAGCGTGAGCGCGAGGATGGGCACGTCGTCGATCGCCCGCGGCTTGACCAGGGGCGGCGAGACGCCGGCGGGGATGCGGTCGAAGTTGGACTGGAGCTTCTGGTTGAGCCGGACGAGGGCCGTCTCGATCTCGGTGCCGACGACGAAGCGGGCGATGACCAGGGCCCCGCCGGGGCTCGACGTGGAGTAGAGGTACTCGACGCCCGGCACCTCCCAGAGCAGCTGCTCCATCGGGCGGGTGACGCGGTTCGCGACCTCGGCGGCGGTGGCGCCGGGCATGGCGACGTGGACGTCGACCATCGGCACCTTGATCTGCGGCTCCTCCTCGCGGGGCAGGCGCCAGACGGCGAAGATGCCGAGGAGGATCGAGGCGATGACGACGATGGGCGTCAGCTTCGAGTCGATGAAGAACGCCGCCAGACGGCCGGCGAAGCCGTAGCGGGCGCCGGGCGCGGCGGGAGGTTCGGTCGGGTTCACGGCCGCACCTCCAGGAGCGCGCCCTCGCGGAGGCCCACGGGCGGGGCGACGACGACGGACTCGCCGGCCTCGAGCCCCGCGAGCACCTCGACTTGGTCGCCGCGGACGGCGCCGGTCCGCACGAGCCGGAGCGCGGCCCGGCGGTCGGCACCGACGACGAACACGCGCTCCATCTGGCCGACGGATGTGATCGCGGCCGCGGGGACGAGCAGGGTCCGGACGGCCGGTCCGGGCAGCGCGACCCGCACGAACTGGCCGGCCCGCACCGCCGTGCCCGCGGGCACGGCGAGCTTGAGCGCAACGGCACGCGCGGCCGGGTCGGCGGCGGACGAGATCTCGGCGACGGGCGCCTCGAAGCGCAGGCCGGTCGCGGGCGCGGTCGCGGCGAGCGGCCGGCCGACGGCGAGCCCGCCGACCAGCGAGTCGGGCGCCTCGACGTCGACCTCGAAGGACCCGGTGCCGTCGAGCTGCACCAGCGGCTGGCCCGGGGCGGCGAGGTCGCCGGCCTCGGCGAGCCGGCGGGAGACGACGCCGGCGAACGGCGCGCGGATCTCGGCGAAGGCGAGCATCGCCTCGGCCTCGCGCACGACGGCCGCGTTCAGCGCCACGCGGTCCTCGAGGGTGGCGACGAGGTCTGCGGTGCTGGCGCCCTTCGCGAGGAGCGCGCGCTCGCGGTCGAGGTCGCGCCGGGCGAGGTTGAGCTGGGCCTGCGCCTGGGCGACGCGCGCGGCGACTTCGGGGGCGGCGAGGCGGGCGAGCAGGTCGCCGGCCGCGACGGGCTGGCCGAGGGTGACCGGCAGGTCGACGATCGACCCCATGACCTTGGCGGCGAGGAGCGCGCGCTGCGTCGGGCGGACGGTGCCGGTGACCTCGGTGAGGACCGGCAGGTCTGCGGCGGCGACCGGCGCGACCTGGACGGGCGTCGCGGCCCCGGCGGCGGCGGCCGTCGGCGGGGCGGGGGAACGGGAGCAGCCGGCGAGAAGGGCCGCGGCGGCGAGGAACGGGAGGGCGGAGCGGGTCGTCATGGTCGGCAGGTGTTCAAGGGGTGGCGAGGGGGGCGTGGCCGAGGGCGCGGTGGAGCTCGGCGAGCGCGAGGCGCTCGTCGGCCTCGGCCAGTGTGCGGCGCAGGCGGGCCTCGAGGAGCCGGCCCTCGACGCCGATGAGGTCGGCGGCGAGGAGGGCGCCCTGCTCGAAGCGGGCGCGGGAAAGGGCGGCGCTCTCCTCCGCCTGGGCGACGGTCCGGGAGCTGACCGCCAGGCGCTCGAGCGCGGCGGCGTGGCCGAGCCGGGCCTGCTCGGCCTCGAGCGCGAAGCCGAGCTCGGCCTTGCGGAGCTGCTCGCGGGCCTCGGCGAGGGCGGCCTGCGCCTGGCGCACCTCCCCGGCGGCGCGGCCGCCGTCGAAGAGGTTCAGGTCCACGGCGACGCCGGCGAGCCAGCTGTCGCCGTGGCGGTCGAACTTCCAGCCGCGGTCGTGCTGGACGGACGCGAACGCGTTGACCGTCGGCCGGCGTCCGCCGCGCGCGGCGTCCACCATCCGCTCGGCCGCGGCGACGCGGGCGCGGAGCCCGGCGAGCTCGGGGCGGCCCTCTGCGGCGGGCGCGGCGGGCGGCGCGAGCGCGTCGAGGGACGGGTCGGTGGCGGGCAGCTCCACGGCGACGCCGGGTTCGGGCGCCTGGCCGAGGACGACGAGGAACGCGCGTTCCGCGAGGGCGGCGCGGTGGCGCGCGGTGGTCAGCTGTTCGCCGACCTCGGCCAGCTTCACCTCGAGGCTGAGGAGGTCGGACTTGAGCAGCTGGCCGGCGTCGAACCGCAGCCGGGCGTTGGCCAGGGCGGCCTCGTAGGCGCGCACGCCGGCGGCGACGGCGGCGACGGCCTCGCGCGCGGTGCGGAGGCGGAGGAGGGCGCGGATCGCCTCGGTCGCGAGCGCGTGGCGCGCGGCGGCGAGGTCCTCGTTCGCGGCCCGGGCGCCGGCGGCGGCGGCCGCGCGGCCGGCGGTGGGACGCCCGCCGGCGTAGAGCGTGTAGCCGACCGTGGCCGCGAGGCCGAGATGGTCGACGCGGCCGGGGTCGTTGAAGTCCAGCCCGGGGCGGAAGGCGCCCTGGTTGAGGATGGCCCCGAACGCCAGCATCGGGCTGTCGGTCTGGGTGTACCGTCCGGAGAGCGTCACCTGCGGGCGCCCCGCCGCCGCGGCTTGAGTCACCAGAGACTCGGCCGCCTCCACGCGGGCGCGGGCGACGGCGGCGTCGGGGTGCTGGCGGAGCGCGGTCGCGACCGCGCGTTCGGCGGTCCAGGGCTCGGCGGCGGCCGGGCCGGCGACCGCCGCGGCGAGGAGGAGGGAGAGGAGCGGGGCCTTCATCGTCAGGAGGAGGGGGAGCGCTGGCCGGCCGCCACGATCAGGCCGAGGACGGCCCCGTAGAGGGCGCCGCGCCACCAGGTGGAGGTGAGCGGGCAGGTGCCGGACGTGCATTGTCCGAAGTAGCCCAGCGCCGCGCCCGCGGCGGCGCCGACGAGGACCGGGAGGAGGAGGCGGAGCCAGGCGGGCATGGTTCAGCGCGCGCGGTCGGCCTTGATGCCGCCCCAGTGGATGACGTCCCGGTCGTCGACCCAGCCCAGCCTGCGCAGGACGAGCGTCGGCGGGCAGAAGCCGGTGAAGACCGACTGGATGAGGTTGAGGCCGACGAAGGCGGGCAGGAGGAGCCACCAGGGGCTGACGAAGTGCGTGAGGGCGACGCCGAGGAGGGTGACGGTGCCGGCGAGGAGGCGGATCAGGTTGTGGGTGGTCATTTGGGAATTGACAATATATGAGCATAAGCGCATATACTTGTCATCGTGTCAAGCGCCTGTTTCCTCCGCGCCATGCCCAAGCACCGCCCCCTCAGCGACGACGCCCTGCAGCTGGTCGCCCACCGCTTCGCCGTGCTCGCCGAGCCGATGCGGCTGCGGCTGATCCAGGCGCTCTTCGACGGGGAGCGGAACGTGACGGAGCTGGTGGAGGCGACCGGCGGCACCCAGGCGAACGTCTCGCGCCACCTCCAGACGCTGACGGCCGCGCACATCCTCGCCCGGCGCAAGGAGGGGCTGCAGGTCTTCTACCGCATCGGCGACCCGACGATCCCGAAGCTCTGCGAGCTGGTCTGCGGCAGCCTCGAGAAGTCGCTCGCCCGCCAGATCGGGCACCTCGCGCCCGATTGAGCCGGGCGCCGCGGGCCCTCAGCCCGCGTGGGCGGCGTCGGCGACGGCGTCGTCCATCTCCTCGTTCGAGAACACGGCCTGGACGTCGTCGTTCTCCTCCAGCGCCTCCTGCAGGCGGACGAGGTTCCGCGCCACCTCGGCGTCGGTCACCGGGACGGTGGCGGTCGGGATGTAGGCGATCTCGGCGGAGTCGGGCTTGATGCCGGCGTGCTCGAGCGCGTGGGCGACCTTGTCGTAGCCGTGGATGCCGCAGCGCACCTCGAAGCCCTGCTCGGTGGCGATGACGTCGTCGGCGCCGGCATCGAGGGCCACCTCCATCAGGCGGTCCTCGGTGGTCTTGCCGGCGGCGACGAGGAACTGGCCGGCGTGGAGGAACTGGAAGGCGACCGCCCCGCTCTGGGCGAGGTTGCCGCCCCAGCGGGTGAAGATGGAGCGGACGTCCTGCGCGGCGCGGGTCTTGTTGTCGGTCGTGACCTTGACGACGAACGCCACCCCGCCCGGGCCGTAGCCCTCGTAGGCCATCTCCTCGAAGACCACGCCGGGCAGCTCGCCCGTGCCCTTCTTGATCGCGCGGTCGACGTTGTCGGCCGGCATGTTCGCCTCGCGGGCCTTGAGCAGGAGCGTGCGCA
>CAYWTK010000011.1:0-48972 GCA_964460895.1 uncultured Opitutaceae bacterium | reverse complement strand
TGCGCCGACAGGTTGGCCGCTCGTGGGCCGCCTGTCGGCTTCATGTCATCTACATGGGGCGCGGCCGTTCGTCCAAGGGCGATTGCGTCGCCGCGGCGGGCGAGCGACGCTGCCTCCATGTCCCGCGCCCTCGACTCCCTGCACCTCGCGATCCGCCGCTCCCACGGACTCGCGCGCCTGGCCGTCGTCACCCGCATCCTGCTCGCCACCGCGTTCATCCCGACCGGCCTCGTCAAGGTCCTGGGGGGGCGCTTCACGGTGCTCGCAACCGACACCCCCGTGGGCGCGATCTTCGAGGCGCTCCACCAGACCGGCGCCTACTGGCGGTTCCTCGGCTGGGCGCAGGTGGTCGCCGGCGTGCTGCTCCTGATTCCGCGCACCGCGGCGCTGGGCGCGGTCGTGTTCCTGCCGATCGTCGTCAACATCTTCGTCCTCACGGTCAGCGTGGACTTCGCGGGCACGCCGATCGTCACGGGACTCATGCTGCTCGCGACGCTGTTCCTCGTCTTCTGGGAGTATCCGACGTGGCGGCGCCTCCTCTTCGCCGGCCCCGCGGTCGAGCCTCCCCCGCTCCCGGCGCTGCGGTGGGCGGGAGCCGAACGGGCGCTGCTCGTGGTCGGCACGGTCGGCGGCCTGCTCGTCCTCCTCGGCACCCGCAGCCTCGTCCCGATGCCGGCCGCCCAGGCGGGACTGGCCGTCGCCCTGCTGGCGATGCCCGCCCTCGGCTTCGTCTGGGTCGCGCAGGACGTCGCGCGACGCCGCCGGCGCGGCTAGGGCGGACTCCGGTTGCGGTCGCCGGGCGCGCGGAGCCCGGTCGGAGATGCGCCGCCTTCAGGACGTCTTCTCCGGGGGCCGCGACTTCCGGCAACCGGTCATCGGAAAGCGCTGCAGGTCGGGCTCCCGTCGACGGACTCCCTCCGCATTCCAGGCCCGGCGCGCCGGCAGGCCTCGCCCGACCACGGAAGGGCCGCCGCCTCGAGGCCGAGGGCCCGCACCGCGGAGCCGCGGGTGACTCCTGTCGCGCCTGCGGCCGCTCGGCGCGGGGCCGCGCCGTCAGCGGACGGGCACGAACCCGGTCTTCTCGACCATCGCCTGGCCCTCCGGCCCGAGCACGTAGTCGATGAAGGTCTTCGCCAGACCCGTCGGCTCGCCGTTCGTGTAGAAGAAATTGGGCCGCGCGTACGGGTACCGCTTCGCCTGGATCGACGCCTTGTCGGGGCCGACGCGGTCGATGGTCAGGACCTTGACGCCCGGCGCCTGCGTGTAGGCGAGGCCGACGTAGCCGATGCCGGACGGGTTGGCCGCGACCTCGGCCGCGATCTGCTCGTTGCCGGCCATCTTCTGCGAGGACTTCGCGTAGTCCTTCCGCCGCATCGCCAGCTCCTTGAAGTCCGAGTAGGTGCCGGACGAGGTGTTGCGGGTGTAGACGGAGATCGCGCCCGCCGGGCCGCCGACGGCGGCCCAGTCGGTCACATCGCCCGTGAAGATCTGCTCGACCTGGCGCTTGCTCAGGTTCGCCAGGGGATTCGCGACGTTCACGACGACAGCGAGGCCGTCGTACGAGACCTCGATCGCATGCATCTTCACGCCCTTCGCCGTCGCGCCGCTGACCTCGGTGGGGCGCGCGAGGCGGCTCGACATGCCGATGTCGGCCGTCCCGTCCACGATCGCGGCGATGCCCGTGGTCGACCCCTCGGCGGCGATCTCGAAGGTCGCGGCCGGGTGAGTCACCTTGAAGGCCTCCGCGATCTGCGGGACCATCTTGGCGCCGAGGGTGTCGGAGCCCTTGATGACGAGCTTCTGGGCGACGGCCGGAACGACGAAGACGAGCGAGGCGAGGCAGGCGGCGAATTTCATGGGCGGGAAAAATACCACGGAGGCGGTGGCCACGGTGTTACGATTCGGCCACGATGCCGAGCCGATAGTCGCCGCGCCGCTTGGCCCCGGGGCCGTCGTCATCCGGGGCGCCGGAAGGTGTACAGGCGGGCACCGCGCACCCAAGCCGTCAGACCCTGCCGGGCCCCGGGCGCCAAGAGGCGCTGGTCGAGTCGCTGCTCGCCTTGTTCGCGGGCCAGTCTCCCGGCGCGCGGCGGCCGCTCATGGAATGAACTCGATCCGCACCGGAAGACCCTCGGCGACCTTGGGGTCGGCGCTGACGCGCGGAGCGATGCCGCTGGACGTGCGCAGGTTGCGGACCACGACGCGTTCGGTCGGCCGATAGGGAAACGGCACGTTCCCGCCCAGCGCGCCGAGCGGACGGTCGAAGAACGCCACCCCCGCCGACCCGGCGCCGCGACGGACGTCGTCGATCTCCAAGCCGTCGATCTCGATCGTCCGCGGCATCGCGCACGGGTAGCCGAAGTCGTGCGTGCCGTCGTTGTTGGTGCTGAACAGCGCCAGGGCGCGGTCCGCGCCCGCCGGGGGGACCCACCGGCAGTGGCGGATGACGACCTCCCCGTCCCACGTGGCGCCGTAGTCCGACCGGAAGGTGACGAGGTTGTCGCTGTGGACCGTCGTGTCCTCGACGACCAGCCGCCCGCGGCCGACCGCCTTGATGCCCGCGTGTCCCATCGTGCTGCGCCGGATCACGTATCCGCCCGAGACGCCCTGATGGACGTCCATCCGCGACAGCACGCAGTCCTCGACCAGCACGCTCTTCATGAAGTTGGTCGCCGCCACGCCCCAGCGCGACCGGTCGTGGATGTCGCCCATACGGCAGCCGCGCATGGTGAAGTTCACCACGAAGTCGGCCCGGTAGCCGTAGGTGCCCATCGGCACGGGCCGGTCGGCGTTGCCGATCGTCTGGTAGACCTTGCGCGGATCGATGCGGCAGTTGCGGAACGTGATGTCGGCGACCTGTTCGGCGTGGAGGAAGCCGCTGTAGGGATGCCCGAACTCGGTCTCTCCCCTGACCTGCGAGACGATGCCGTCGACGACCGTGTTCGAGCGCGTGATCCGGATGTTGCGGGCCCAGTAGTTGTAGCCCTTCGGCTGCCGCATCCGGTTGCCGATGTTGAGGAAGACTCCGCCCTTGAGGACGAGCGGCTGCGGGTCGATCGGCCGGGCCTCTACGCGGGTCACGGTGTCGTAGTCCCACTCGATGGCCCCGTCGACCGAGCCATCCTGGCGGAGGATGAAGACCTCCCGCTGCGGCGTCCCCTCGTTCCGATTGAGTCCCTTGCGGATGAAGAGCCGGCGCCGCTCGTTCTCGACCAGCACCAGCAGGTCGGTCGCCGGCCGCACGTCGAGCCGCTGCTGCCCGGCCGACAGGCGCGCGAGCTCGAGCGGCACGGGCGCCAGGCGGGACCGCACCTCGAAGAGCGGCAACTTGTGGTTCTCGACGCCCTGGCTGTCGTCGATGATGAAGCGGGAGCTGCTCCAATCGGTGTCGGTCTGGACGACCGCGGCGAGCGCCCGCCGACCCAGATGGTAGGTCGCCTCGGGGTTCGAGCGCACCGGCAGGCCGCGCTCGTTCGCGTGGGCATGGGCCTTGACGATGGCCGGCAGGTCGTCGGTGAGGCCGTCGCCGACCGCCCCGAACTGCTCGTAGGTGACGACCGCCGGCTCGCTCACCCGCGGCACGTCGCCGGACGCCCAGGCCCAGAGCGGCGCGGTCACGACGACCAGGGACAGCCGCGTGAGGACCGGGACCGACCGGCGGACCGTGGGCCCGGAATCACAGGAGGACGTGGTCATCGCCAGAGCGGATAGCGAGGCCCAGCGTCGGCCTCAAGCCAGCGGAAGCCGCGCCGCGTTCCGCGCGATCCTTCGTCGCGGGACGGCTTGCCACGACCGCGCCCGCCGCATCGACTCCCGGGCCCGCCTCGGACCGACGCGGTCGCCCCATGCCTCCCGCCGCTCCGTTCGCCGTCACGGCCGTCTCCGGCTACGATGTGTTCATCATCGTCTCCTACCTGGCCTTCCTCGCGTCCCTCGGCTGGGTCTTCAAGCGGTTCAACCGGGGCAGCAAGGACTACTTCGCCGGCGGGCACAAGATGACATGGTGGCTGCTCGGGGCCGGGTCCTTCGTCTCGAACTTCAGCGCCTGGACGTTCACCGGGGCCGCCGGCATCGCCTACTCCTTCGGACTGCTGGTCTTCAGCGTGTACGTCATCGACGTGCTCGGCTTCGTGGTCAGCTACCTGTGGTTCGCGCCGCGCGTGCGCCGGCTGCGGCTGATCACGGCGATGGACGCCATGCGCCTGCGTTACGGAAGGCTGAGCGAGCAGGTCTTCACCTGGCTCAACTTCGTCGGAGCCTTGGCCGTCGCCGCGGTCTGGATGGTCGGCCTGTCCATCATCCTCTCCTCCGCCTTCGGCTTCCCCCAGCAGGCCGTCGTCCTCGTGACCGGCCTCGTGGTCGTGATGATCGCGCTGATGGGCGGCACCTGGAGCGTCGCGGCGAGCGATTTCGTCCAGCTGCTCGTCATCATGAGCATCACGCTCGTCGTGGCGGTGCTGACCTTGATCGAGGTCGGCGGCGTCGGCGCCTTCCTCGCGCAGATCCCCGCGGGTCATTGGCAGGTCTTCCATTCCGCCGGCTCGATCCCGTACGACTGGCTGTACCTCGCGAGCGGCGTGCTGGCGGTGACGTACGCGAAGAACCACCTCGGCCAGGCCGGCAAGTACATCGCCGCCAAGGACGACCGCCACGCGCGCCGCTCGGCGCTCGTGCCCCTCGTCGGCTACGTCGTCATGCCGGTCGTCTGGTTCATCCCGCCGCTCGCGGCCTTCACCCTCGCCCCGGACCTCGCGACCTCGAACCTGATGAGCAACCCGGCCGAGGCCGCCTACATCGCCGTCTGCCTCAAGGTCCTGCCCCAGGGGCTGCTGGGCCTGATGATCGTCGCGATGTTCTCCGCCACGATCTCCAGCATGGACGTCGCGCTGAACAAGAACGCCGGCATCTTCGTGAAGAACTTCTACCAGCCCGTGCTGCGCCCGCGGGCGGGCGACCACGAACTGCTCCAGGTCGGGCGCCTCGCCACGCTCGGCTTCGGGACGCTCGTCACCCTGGTCGCGAGCACCGTCGTGCTCGGCTCGAAGGTCTCCCTCTTCGACGCGTTCCTCTACTTCAACGCCTACCTCGGGTTCCCGCTGAGCGTGCCGATGTTCATGGCCCTCGTCATCCGGCGGGTGCCGACGTGGTCCGGCTGGAGCACGGTGCTCTTCGGCATCGTGGTGACGGTGGTCCTCTACGATTTCCTGCCCTCGATCGCGGGACGGGAACTGTTCGCCCCCCTGCTCGGCGAAACGGTCTACGGCTACGCCCTCAGCAACAAGTTCGTGATCACCAACGGCGTGGCCGTGCCGCTGCTCATGCTCTTCTTCTGGGCCACGGGCCTCTTCTACCGCCCGCGTCCCGGAGAAGCCGCCGAACGCGACGCGGACGAGTTCTTCCGCCGCCTGCGCACGCCCGTGGATTTCGCCCAGGAGACCGGTGAGGACAACACCGCCGAGCAGGCCCGCATCATCGGCACGCTGGCCTGCGCCTACGGGGGCTTCATCGCCCTGCTCGTGTTGATCCCGAACAGCCTCTTCGACCGCCTGAGCATCCTCGCCTGCTCGCTGCTGCCCCTGGCCGTCGGCGGGGGTCTCCTCGCCTACGGACGGCGTCTGCGCCGGCGGGCAGCGCCTCGGTGACGCGGATTCGGCCCGCCAACAAGAGCGTGGCGCGGTGGCGTAGTCCTCCCCGACCGGAGCGATCGACAACACCAAACGGCAAGCCACGGCCCGACGGAGCACACAGGGGCGTCACTTCGCGCCCGTGGGCGCCCCACCCTGCGGCGCCTTGACCACCCGCGACGGACTCCCACCTTGGCCGCACCGTGCGCCCCCTTTTCCGCCGCCTCGCCCTCATCGCCATCCTCTTGGTCGTAGCCGCCGCCGCTGCCGGCTGGATGATGCGCCGGCCTTCCGGTCCCGTCGTTCCGACCGCTGACGTGCCGGTGGCGACCGGCTGGGAGGCCGTTCCCGTCGTCACGGGCCTGGAACATCCCTGGTCCCTCGCGTGGCTCCCGTCGGGCGACATCCTCGTGACCGAACGCCCCGGACGCCTGCGCGTGATCCGCGCCGGCAAGCTGCTTCCCCAGCCGGTCGCCGGCCTCCCCGAGACGCTGGGGCAGGGCCAAGGCGGCCTGATGGACCTGACGCTCCACCCGCGCTTCCCGGAGAACCGCTGGGTCTACTTCACCTACGGCATCGGCACCTCCGACGCCAACGCCACGCGCCTCGCCCGCGGCCGGCTCGCCGCCGACGGCTCCGCGCTCACCGAACTCGAGGTCCTGCACACGGTCCGCCCCCTCAAGCCGGGCGCGCAACACTTCGGCTCCCGGCTGCTTTGGCTTCCCGATGGCACTCTCCTGCTCGCGCTCGGCGACGGCGGCAATCCGCCCAATCGCCTCGACGGAGAGCTCATCCGCGAGCAGGCGCAGAAGCGCGACAGCCAGCTCGGCAAGGTCCTCCGCCTCCGCGACGATGGCACGGTGCCACCCGACAATCCCTTCGTCGGCCAGGCCGGCACCGATCCGCTCATCTGGACCCTCGGCCACCGCAACATCCAGGGTCTCGCGCGCGATCCCGTCAACGGGCGCATCTGGGCGAGCGAGCACGGTTCGCGCGGCGGCGACGAGCTCAACCTCCTCGCCGCCGGCGGCAACTACGGCTGGCCCCGCGCGACCTACAGCATCGAATACACCTTCGGCACGATCAGCCGTCACACCACCCTGCCCGGCATGGTGGATCCCGTCGCCGTGTGGACCCCGGCCCAGGCCCCGAGCGGGCTGCTCGTCTACACCGGCGATGTCTTTCCCGCCTGGCGGGGTGACCTTTTCTCCGGCGGCCTGAAATCCCGCGAGATCCGCCGCATCGACCTCGACGCCGCCGGCAAGGTCATCGGCGAGGAAAAACTGCCGATCGGCGCCCGCTTGCGCGACGTGCGCCAAGGCCCGGACGGTTTCGTCTACGTGCTGACCGACGAAAAGAACGGTCGCCTGCTCCGTCTCCAACCGAAGCGATGAGGGGCTGGCCGGCCGGCCTCCGGTTCGAAATCCACGCCCGCCGCTTCCGCCGCGAGCCTGTCGTGTTCGCCTCTCCATCCGCACGGGCGTGTGCCCCCTCGGGGCAGATGCGGGAGTCGATTGTCCGACACAGACTCCTACGGCGAAACGGATGCCAGGCGAGAGAGCTGCCTGAGGTCCGCGCTCCTCCCGACGTCACGCCGCCGACAACCTCGTCACAAGGCTGCTGGAGCCTACCGAACGCCGGGAGCGGCATCTCCGATAATCAGTCGTTGGTTCTTCCGGGTTGGCGGTGATCAGGATGGCTGAAACGCCAGGCAAGCCCCCCCTGATTCTCCCAAGACGCCTTGGGAGACTTGGCCCAATGAACTCACCGCCGTGCACCAAACAAAAGGCGCCTCACTGCGTGAAGCGCCGGAAAGTGGCGCCCTCACGGGGAATCGAACCCCGGTTTGGGCCTTGAGAGGGCCCCGTCCTAGCCGCTAGACGATGAGGGCGTGAACTGTGGAGCGCGGAACTAAGCGTAGGCCGTCCGCGCTCGTCAAGTGCGCAGATTAGCCGAGGATCTCCTCGGGCCGGAAGAAGCGGGCGATCTCGATGCGGCCGTTCTCGTCGCTGTCCGAGGCGTGCACCACGTTCTTCATCATCTCGGTGCCGAAGTCGCCGCGGATCGTGCCCTTGGCGGCCTTGCGGGAGTCGGTCGGGCCGAGGAGGTCGCGGACCTTCTGGACGATGTCGTCGCCGCGGAGGGCCATGACGAGCACCGGGCGCGAGCTCATGAACTGCTCGATCTCGGGATAGAAGGGCTTGGAGGCCACGTGCGCGTAGTGGTCGCGCAGCTGGGCGGAGGTGAGCCGGGTGAGCTTCGCGCCGATGATGTCGAAGCCGGCGGCCTCGAAGCGCTGGAGAACGGTGCCGACGAGGCGCTTCTCCATGCAGTCCGGTTTGAAGATGATGAGGGTCTTCTGCATATAAAAGCCCCGGACGCTACACCGCGGGCCGGGCTTGGGAAGCCCGAATTTTCACGTCGTTCCAACCGGCCCGGTCGGGCCGGGCCGTTTCCGCCGCGCCCGGCAGGCGTCCGAGCAATGCCGGACCTCGTCCCAGCAGCGGGCCCATTTCTTGCGCCACGCGAAGGGACGGCCGCAGGTCGCGCAGTCCTTCGTCGGCAGGTCGGCCTTCTTCCTCATCCGGGGCATGGCGTCAGCGGAGGTCGATCTCCCCCTGCCCGACCGGAGCGTCCGCCGGGACTCCCCCCTGGGCCCGGATGGCCGCGGCCCGCGCCGCGATCTCCCGGCGCTCGGCGGGCTGGAGCCGGACGAGGTTGCGGACCTGGAGCGACATGCGGGGATTGCCCGCGAGCCGCCGCTCGTGGCGGAGGAGGAAATCCCAGTAGAGGGTGGTGAACGGACAGGCCTCGGCCCCGGTCGCCTTCGCCGGATCGAACCGGCAGCCGGCGCAGGCGTTGCCCATCCGCTGGAGGTACTTGCCGGTGGCGACGTAGGGCTTCGAGGCCATGACCCCGCCGTCGGCGTACTGCGACATGCCGAGGGTGTTGGGCAGCTCGACCCATTCGACGGCGTCCACGTACACGGCGAGGTACCACTCGTGCACGCGCCGCGGGTCGACCCCGAGGAGAAGCGCATAGAGGCCGGTCACCATCAACCGCTGGATGTGGTGGGCGTAGCCGAGACGCAGGGTCTGGCCGATCGCGTCGCGCAGGCACGCCATCGGCACGTCGCCGGTCCAATAGAAGGCCGGCAGCGGCTCCTTCGCCCCGAGTGCGTTGCGCTCGACGTAGCCGGGCATGTGGAGCCAGTACACGCCCCGCACGTACTCGCGCCAGCCGAGGACCTGCCGGATGAAGCCCTCGGCGGCCGCGAGCGGCGCGCGCCCGGCGCGGTAGGCGCGCTCGGCGGCCGCGATCACGTCGCGCGGGTCGAGGAGCTTGAGGTTCATCGCCGCCGAAAGCCGCGAGTGGTACAGCCACGGCTCGCCGGTCCAGATCGCGTCCTGGAACTCGCCGAAGCGCGCGAGACGGTGCGCGACGAAGTCCTTCAGCGCCTCCCGCGCCTCCGCGGGCGTTACGGGCCAATCGAATTCATCGAGGCTGCCCGGGTGGTCGGCGAAGCGGCGGTTCACGAGGTCGATCACCGCCCGCGTGGTCGCGTCGGGCTCGAACCGCCGCGGCGCGCGCAGGCGCCCCGGGCCCTCCACGCCGAAGCTGCCGCGGTTCTCCGGGTCGTAGTTCCACTGCCCGCCCTCGGGCTCGCCCGCGGCGTCGAGCAGGACGCGGTGCCGCCGCCTCATCTCGCGGTAGAAGAACTCCATCCGCAGCTGCTTGGGGCCCGCCGCGTGCGCGCGGAACTCCTCGCGCGTCGCGAGGAAGTGCCGGTCCGTCCGCACCTCCCACGCGCAGCCCGCCGCGCGCGCGACGCGGGCGAGCTCCTCGCCGACGCGCCACTCGCCCGGCTCGACCAGCACGACGCGCTCCGGCCGCCAGCGGCCGAGGGCCGAGGCCAGCTCGCCCGCGAGGGTCTGCGTGTTGGCCGGGTCGTCGAGCTCGCGGTAATGGACCGTCCAACCCCGCGCGCGCAGGGCGTCGCGGTGGTGGCGCATGGCCGAGAGGAAGAGCGCGATGCGCGGCTTGACCGACCAGACGTGTGTGGACTCGCCCGCGACCTCCGCCATCCAGACGGCGTCGCGCCCCGCGTCGAAGCCGTCGAAGGCGGCGGACGCGGGGTCGAGCTGGTCGCCGAGGACGACGACCAAGTGACGGACGGAGCGGGCCATGCCCGAACTACGGCCGGGCCTTGCGGATGGATTCCAGCGCGGCGAGCGCGGCGTCGCGCGCCCGGCCGTAATCCACGAGGGGATGCGGGTAGTTCCGGCCGAGCTCGACGCCGGCCGCCTTCAACTCGAGGGGCGTCGCCTCCCACGGCCGGTGGATCAGCTCCGGCGGCAGCTTCGCCAGTTCGGGCACCCAGCGGCGCACGTAGGCGCCGTCGGGGTCGAACTTCACGCCCTGCAGGATCGGGTTGAAGATGCGGAAGTACGGCGCGGCGTCGGCGCCGCATCCCGCCGTCCACTGCCACCCCAGCGTGTTGCTCGCGAGGTCCGCGTCCACGAGCGTGTCCCAGAACCACGCCGCGCCGTGGCGCCACGACTGGCGCAGGTGCTTCACGAGGAAGGACGCGACGATCATGCGCACGCGGTTGTGCATCCAGCCCTTGGCCCAGAGCTGGCGCAGGCCGGCGTCGACGATCGGGTAGCCGGTGCGTCCGCGCTGCCAGGCGCGGAGCTGGTCGGCGTCCTCGACCCACGGGAACCGGGCGAACTCCTCGCGCAGCGGCTGCTCCGGCGTGTGCGGGAAGTGGTAGAGGAGATGGTAGGCGAACTCGCGCCAGCCGACCTCCTTGAGGAAGACCTGCGCGCCGCGGCTGGGCGGGAAGACGCCCGAGCCCTTCGCGGCCGCGCGCACCGCCGCCCAGATCTGGCGCGGACCGACCTCGCCGAAATGGAGGTGGGGCGAGAGCGACGACGTGTGGTCGCCGGCGGGGAAGTCGCGGCGGTCGTCGTACGCCTCCATCGCGCGCGCCACGAAGCCCCGGAGCCGCGCCTGCGCGCCGGCCTCGCCCGGCTGCCAGGCGGCGGCGAGGCCGGCGTCCCAGGGGATGCGCGGCAGCAGGCCGAGGTCCGCCACCGCGAGCGACCCCGGCCAGGATTCCGGCGCGACGAACCGCGGACGGGGGATGTGCACCGGCTCCGGCACCGGCAGCTCGAGGCAATGGCGCCAGAAGGGCGTGAAGACCTGGAACGGCCCGCCGGACTTGTTGCGGACCGCCTGCGGTTCGAACAGCAGCGCGGCGTTGAAGCTCCGCGCCTCCACGCCCTCGGCCAGCAGCTCGGTCTTCAGCGCCTGGTCGCGGCCGCGGATGGCCGGCTCGTAGCAGCGGTTCCAGTGGATGGCGGTCGCGCCCGTGGCGCGCCGGAGGTCGCGCAGCACGGCGCCGCTCTCGCCGCGGGCGACGACGAGCCGCGAGCCGACTGCGCGCAGCGACGCGTCGAGCGATTCGAGCGAGCGATGCAGCCACCAGCGGGACGCCCCGCCCGGCGCCCACGGCCCGGCGGCGGCCTCGTCCCAGATGTACACGGGGACGACCGGACCGCGCGCCAGCGCCTCCGCGAGCGCGGGATTGTCGTGCAGGCGCAGGTCCTGCCGAAACCAGACGAGCGTGGTGGCCATGGCGCAGGAGTAGCCCGCTTCCTCGCCAAGTAAAGCGACCGCTGCGCGGCCCCGCCACCACCCGCCCCGCCCTCCCGAGGCGCCGCGCCCATTCCCCCGGGAGCGGCGCGCCTCCCGCGATCGCTGTCACCCAATCGGTGACGCACGCCCGGGCGCGGTTCGGCCGGGTCCGCGGACGCGCTGGGCGACGACCGCGGGCGCGGCGACGCCCCGAACCTCGCGTCGCGCCCGGCTCCTCCGTTCGAACGCCGCCCCCGACTTGGAGCGCATCGACCCGGGCTTCCGCCATCCCATCGAGGCCTGCGCCGCCACTCGCGCGCGGAGCGACCGCCGCCGTTGCCACGGGCGCCGCCCGGGGATCGGTGTCACCGATTGGGTGACAAGGCGGCGGCGGGGCCGAAGGGCGATTGACCGAGCCGGCGTCCGCGGGCAGCCTGTGGGCGCGTCGACCTCCCCAACCCCGCCGTCCCCATGCCCGTCCGCTGCTACGCCGCCCAGTCGGCCACGTCTCCCGTCGCCCCGTTCACCATCGAGCGCCGCGAGCCGCTGGCCCACGACGTCGAGATGGACATCCTCTACTGCGGCGTCTGCCACTCCGACCTGCACTTCGCGCGCAACGAGTGGGGCTTCACCCAATTCCCCGTCGTGCCGGGACACGAGATCGTCGGGCGCGTGACGCGCGTCGGCGCCGCGGTCACGCGCTTCCGCCCGGGCGACCTCGCGGCGGTCGGCTGCCTCGTGGATTCCTGCCGTACCTGCCCGGCTTGCCGCGGCGGGCTCGAGCAGTTCTGCGCGGGCGGACCGGTGTTCTCCTACAACGGCCCGGACAAGCACCTCGGCGGCATGACCTACGGCGGCTACTCGGAGCGCTACGTCTGCGACGAGGCCTACACGCTCAAGGTGCCCGCCAATCTCGACCCGGCCGGCGCGGCGCCGCTGCTCTGCGCGGGCATCACGACCTACTCGCCGCTCCGCCACTGGAAGGCGGGCCCGGGCAAGAAGGTCGGCGTCGTCGGCCTCGGCGGCCTCGGCCACATGGCGGTGAAGTTCTCCCACGCCCTCGGCGCGCACACCGTCCTCTTCACGGGCTCGCCGGGCAAGGCCGACGACGGGCGCCGGCTCGGCGCCGACGAGGTCGTCGTCACCCGCGACCCGTCCGGGCTGGCGAAGCACGCCGCGAGCTTCGACCTCATCGTGGACACCGTCTCGGCGCCGCACGACATCAACGCCTACCTCGCGCTGGTGAAGCTCGACGGCACGCTCGTGCAGGTCGGCGTGCCGCCGCAGCCGCTCCCGGTCAGCGTCTTCAGCCTGCTCATGCCGCGCCGCAACTTCGCCGGCTCGCTCATCGGCGGCATCGCCGAGACGCAGGAGATGCTCGACTTCTGCGGGGCCCGCAACCTCACGTCCGACATCGAGATCATCCGCATGGACCAGATCAACGAGGCCTACGAGCGGATGTTGCGGAGCGACGTGAAGTACCGCTTCGTCATCGACCTCGCCTCGCTCCGGCGCTGAGCCGCGACCGCGCGGCGCGCAGTTGGTGGTTGTAGCCCGTCCCGTCCGCGGGGAGGCTGCTGCCGACAACATGCCATCCCACCGCGATTCCGTCCTGCGCGCCCTCGGGGCCCGGGACTACACCCCCATCTCCTCCGACCAGCTGGCCCGCCGCCTCCACGTCGCGCCGAAGGAGCGCCGCCGCTTCGCCCAGGAGGTCCGCGAGCTGCTCCGCACCGGCGCCATCGTCGCGGTGAAGGGCGACCGCCTCTGCCTGCCGAAGGTGGCGGACCTCATCACCGGCCGCATCAGCTTCCGCGCCTCCGGCTCCGCCATCGTCTTCCCGGAGGCCAAGGTCAACGATCCCGCGCGCGAGCCGCCCATCCAGATCGCCGCCGAGAACACCGGCGTCGCCCTCCACGGCGACACCGTCGTCGTCCGCCTCATCGTCGGCCGCGAGCGCGAGCAGTTCCGCTTCCTCAAGCCTGACGAGCCGGCCGGCCGCGTGCTCGAGGTGCTGCAGCGCGCGAACGAGACGACCACGGGGACGCTCCAGCGCGGACGCGCCTACTTCTACGTCGCGCCGGACGATCCGCGCATCGGCCACGACATCATCGTGCCCGACCCGACGACCCAGCGCCTCCGCCCGCTGCCCGCGGTGGGCGACAAGGTGGTGGTCCGCCTCGCCGAATGGCGCGAACGGCACCTCAACCCCGAGGGCGAGATCGTCGAGAAGCTCGGCCGCGCCTTCGAACCGCGCGCGGAGCTCGCCGCCATCTTCCACAAGTACGGGCTCTCGCCCGCCTTCCCGCCCGAGGTCGTGCGCGAGGCGGCGGCCCTGCCGGCGCAGGTCCGGCCGGCGGACCTGTCCGGGCGCCGCGACTTCCGCGCCGTGCCGACGTTCACCATCGATCCGGACGACGCCAAGGACTTCGACGACGCGCTCTCGCTCGAAGTGCTGCCCGGCGGCGAGCTGCGCGTGGGCGTGCACATCGCCGACGTCAGCGCCTACGTCCGCCCGGGCACCGCGCTGGACCGCGAGGCCCAGCAGCGGGGCAACTCGACCTACCTCGTCGGCACGGTCGTGCCGATGCTCCCGGAAAAACTCTCGAACGGCCTCTGCTCGCTCGTCGAGGGCCAGGACCGCCTGACGAAGGCGGCCCTCTTCACCTTCTCCCCCGCGGGCAAGGTGCTGCGCACGGAGTTCGCCAACACCGTCATCCGGTCCCGCAAGCGCCTGACCTACAAGCAGGCCTACGCGCTGCTCTTCACCGACGACCTCGACGCGGTCCGCCGCCTGCCCGCGCCGCCGAAGCACCAGACCGGCTCGACCGGACGCCTGCTCTCCAGCCTCGACGACCTCGAGCTCTCCGACCTGCAGGGCTGGGTCCGTCGGCTCTGGACCATCGGCGCGCAGCTGCGCCGCGAGCGCTTCCGCGCCGGGTCCCTCGACCTCGACATGCCGGAGACGAAGATCTTCGTCGACGAGGAGGGCTACGCGGACCGCATCGAGCGGATCGAGAACGACGAGAGCCACCAGCTCATCGAGGAGTTCATGCTCCTGGCCAACGAGGCCGTCGCGCGCCTGACCCGCACGCGCCGTCTCGCCTCGCTCTACCGCGTGCACGACGACCCCGACGAGGCCCGGCTCGCCGAGCTCCGGCGCGAGCTGAACGCGCAGGGGCTCAAGGTCGGCGACCTGGCCAAGCGCGACGAGGTCGTCCGCCTCCTCGCCTCGCTCAAGCAGCACCCGCAGGGCCACCTGCTGCGCGTCCAGCTCCTCCGCTCGATGCGCAAGGCCTGCTACCGTTCCACACCCGACGGCCACTACGGCCTCGCGAAGGACGACTACACGCACTTCACCTCGCCCATCCGCCGCTACGCCGACCTGGTCGTGCACCGCGTGCTGGACCTCCACCTCGCGCGCGAGGCGGAAGCCGCGCCACGGAATGCGGCGGTCCACCCGGGCGCGCGGACCGAACGGCTCGCCGAGCACCTCTCGCTGACCGAGATCAACAGCACCGAGGCCGAGCGCGACTCCGTGAAGGTGAAGCTCGCCGAGTTCTTCGAGCGCGAGGCCGAGAAGAGGAAGAAGTCGCTCTTCGACGCCGTCATCACCGACGTCCGCAACCACGGCTTCTTCGTCGAGCTCTCCGCCGCGGGCGCGTTCGGCCTCGTGCCCGTGTCGTCGCTGCAGGACGACTTCTACCAGCTGAACCCGAGCGGCACCGCCTTCGTCGGCCGGCGCCACAAGCGCCGGTTCGAGCTCGGGCAGAAGATCCAGGTCGTGATCCTCCGCGTCGACCGCCACAAGCGGATGCTCGACTTCACCGTGCCCTGAGGCGCCGCCCGCCGCGCGTCCGCGCGAACGTCGCGCCTTCCCCGTCCCTGTAGGGCGGGGTCTCCCGACCCCGCCGTAGTCCGCCCGCGCTTCCGGCGGCGCAGCATGGAGAGCCTTCGACCCGGGCCGCACCATCCGGCCGATCATCGGACGCGTCGTCCGCTATCGGACCGGATGCCGCGTGCGCGGCGGGTTCGGGAGAACCCGCCCTACACCCTGGTCGGTGCTCGTTCGCGGCGAAGGTCGCCGTGTCACCGAATCGGTGACACCTTCTCGGCTGCGCCGCTCGCATTCGGACGAAGCCGCGCATCTCCGCGGACACCGGTGCCCGCACCGACGTTGTAGGGCGGGGTCTCCCGACCCCGCCGTCGTCCGCCCGCGGTTCCGGCGGCGCAGCGTCGCAAGCCCTCGCCGGGACGCTGGCGTCGGCGGCCGATCGTCGCACGCGTCGTCGTCTGCGAGGGGGCCTGACGCCGCGTTCGCGGCGGGTTCGGGAGAACCCGCCCTACACCCGCCTCGTTAATGGCTGAGGTCGGTGGGTCACTCCATAGTGACTCGCGCGACCGGACCACGGGCATCCCGAACCCGCCAGCACCGGGCCCATTTGGGATTGGCCCCGGCGCGACGGGACGGCTGTCTGGTCGCGCGATGGACCTGGCCGCACTGGATTGGGACGTGCTCGACCGGTTGCGCGCGACGTTCCTCTCGGACGCGCGCGCGGCCGGTCCGTACTGGCACACGCTGACCGACCTCGAGTGCTACGATGCGACCTACGGCGAACGCATCGGGTGGAAGTGGGACGCGGTGCTGGCCGAGCTGCGGACGCGCGGCTGGTCCGCGCCGGCGGGCGCGACCGTGCTCGATTGGGGCTGCGGCAGCGGCATCGCCGGCCGGCGGGTCGCGGCGGCGCTCGGCGCGGCGCGCCTGCTCCTGCACGACCACTCGGCGCTGGCGGTCGAGTTCGCCGAGCACCGCGCGCGGCGGCTCCTGTCCGGCGTGGAGGTCGCGCGCGCCGACACCCGCCAGCTGCGCGCGGGGCCGGTCGACGTGCTGGTCGTGAGCCATGTGCTCAACGAGCTCGACGACGTCGGCCGGGCCGACCTCGCGGACCTCCTCGCGCGCGCCCGCGTCGTGCTGTGGGTCGAGCCGGGCACCCACGAGGTCAGCCGCGCGCTCGGCGCCTGGCGCGAGCGCGCGCGCGAGGCGGGCTTCGGCCTGGTCGCCCCCTGCACGCACGCCGCCGCCTGCGGCGTCCTCGCTCCGGGCAACGAGCGGCACTGGTGCCACTTCTTCGCCGCGCCCCCGCCCGCGATCTTCGCCAACCCCGACTGGGTGAAGTTCGGCCAGCGCGCCGGCATCGACCTGCGCTCCCTGCCCTACGCGTTCCTCGCGCTCGACCGCGGCCATGCCGCGACGGCAGCCGGGACCGACGCGCGCGTGCTCGGCGAGCCGCGGCTCTACAAGGGCTACGCGAAGGTCTTCTCCTGCGACGCCGCCGGCGTGGCCGAGCTGACGCTGCAGCAGCGCACCGACAAGGCGCTCTTCAAGGAGCTCAAGCGCGCGGACGGTCCCCTGCTCTACCGTTGGACGCGCGACGGCGACCGCATCACCGCGGCCCAGCGGGTTCCCGCTGCGGTCAGCTGACCTGCTCGGCGGGAGTCTCCGGCGCCAGCTCCCACGCGTCCCAAAAGCGGGACGGCGCGATTTCGATTCCGGGGCCATCCGCCCCCTCTCCAGTAACGCTTATGTTTGGCCACTAGCCTCTTGCGATACCTACGGGCGCTGGCACAATGTCTGCAGGTTGAGACTCGTCCGACGGACCTGTTCCGCCGGCCGCACCCATGCCCACCGAGCGTCCTCTCCTCGTCCAGCCGCCTACCGCCGGCGGCCTCCGGACTTCGCGCGGGGCGACCGCCTCGATCACCGGCACCGTCGAAGCACGCTCCTGATTTTCTCCACCCGACCCAATCCCCACCGCACCCGTGTCCGCCCCCCTCATCTCCCTCCGCCAAGTCGAGAAGATCTACCCGCTCAAGGGCGGCGTGTTCTACGCCCTGCGCGCCATCAACCTCGAGTTCCACGAAGGCGAGTTCGTCTCGATCATGGGCCCGTCGGGTTCCGGCAAGTCCACCCTGCTCCACGTGATGGGCCTGCACGACAGCGCCTGGCAGGGCGAGTACTCGCTGCTCGGCGAGGCGGTCCACCGGCTGGACAAGAAGCGGCGCTTCGAGCTCCAGAAGAAGCACATCGGCTTCGTGTTCCAGAGCTACCACCTGCTCGACGACCTCACGGTGTACGAGAACCTCGAGATTCCGCTCTCCTACCGCGACATCCCGCGCCGCGAGCGCGAGTCGCTGGTGTGCGACGTCCTCGACCGCTTCGGCATCGTGGGCAAGAAGGACCTCTACCCGAACCAGCTCTCCGGCGGCCTGCAGCAGCTGGTCGGCGTGGCCCGCGCGCTCATCGCCAAGCCCTCCCTCATCCTCGCCGACGAACCGACCGGCAACCTCCACAGCGACCAGGGGCGCGAGATCATGCGCCTCTTCAAGCAGCTCAACGCCGAGGGCACGACCATCATCCAGGTCACGCACTCCGAGGAGAACGCCTCCTACGGCACGCGCATCGTCCGCCTCGCCGACGGCGTCGTGGTGTCGCACTGATCCCCGCCCCCGCGGGCGCCTCCGGGCCATGAACGACCTCCGCTTCGCCCTCCGCCAGCTCCGCGCCAGCCCCGCCTTCACCGTCACCGCGGCGCTCTCGCTCGCGCTCGGCATCGGCCTCGTCGCGACGCAGTTCAGCCTGGTGGACGGCATCCTCCTCCGCGGCCTGCCGATCCCCGAGGTGCAGCGCCTCGTCAACATCGGCCACCGCGCCGACGACGCGGCCTTCGGCTACGGGTGGACGCCGCTGCCCTACCGCGACTACCTCGAGTTCCGCGCGCGCCAGACGAGCATCCGGTCGCTCGTCGCGGTCAACGTCATGGGCGTCAACGTCAGCGTCGAGGGCCGCCCCCCGTTCTGGCACGCCGGCGGCCTCGCCACCGCCAACATGCTCGAGCCGCTCGCCGAGCGGCCGATGCTGGGGCGCTGGTTCACGGAGGAGGAGGACCGTCCCGGCCAGGCGCTGCGCGTCGTGCTCTCGCACGCCGTCTGGCAGGAGCAGTTCGGCGCCGACCCGCAGGTCCTCGGCCGGCCCATCAAGGTCAACGGCGAACCCGGCACCGTCATCGGCGTCATGCCGCCCGGCTTCGCCTTCCCCTTCCGCGAGCGCCTCTGGACGAACCTGCGCGCGTCCGACGGCGACCCGCGCGAGCGCCTCGCCGAGCGCGTGATCGTCTTCGGCCTGCTCCGGCCGGACGTCTCCATCCCGCAGGCGCGGGCGGAGTTCGACACCATCGCCGCCGCGCTCGCCGAGAAGTGGCCCGAGACCAACCGCGGCCGCGAGCGCATGCACCTCGAGCGCTTCACGTTCTCGACCAAGGGTCCGGGCACCCAGCCGCTCCTCTTCCTGATGCTGGCGATGACGGTGTTCATCCTCCTCCTCGCCTGCGTGAACGTGGCCAACATGCTCCTCGGCCGCGCCTCGCGCCGCACGCGCGAGCTCGCGGTGCGCGCCGCCGTCGGCGCCAGCCGCGGCCAGCTCGTGCGCCAGCTGCTCGTCGAGGCCGTGGTGCTCGCCGGCGTCGGCGCGGCCGGCGGCCTCCTGCTCGCGCAATTCGGCGTGGACTGGCTGCGCGCATACTTCATGGACGAGCTCACCGTGCCGGGCTGGTTCGACTTCCGCCTCGACCACCGCGTCGTCGCGGTCGCGGTCGGCACGACGGTCGCCGCCGGCCTGCTCGCGGGCATCGTGCCCGCGTGGCGCGCCTCGCTGGTGGACGTGAACACCGCGCTGAAGGACGAGTCGCGCGGGGCCTCGAGCCTCGGCCTGGGCTCGATCTCGCGCTGGCTCGTGACCGCGCAGATCGCGTTCACCGCCGCGCTGCTCGTCGCCGCCACGGTGCTCGGGTGGACGGTCAACGCCACCCGTTCGGCCAACCTCAAGTACGAGCCGGAGCGGATGCTGACCGGCCGCATCGAGCTGCAGAACGGCACCCATCCCGGTCCCGAGGACCGCGCGCGCTTCTACCGCGAGCTGCTGGCGCGGCTGGCCGAGACCCCCGGCGTCGAGGCCGCGGGCGTGAGCAGCCGCAACCTGATCGGGAGCGGCGTGCCGACGCAGGTGGCCGCCGAGGGGCAGGTCTTCGCCCACGACAACGAGCGCCCGACGGTCTGGCTCGAGGTGCTCTCGCGCGACTACCTGGCCATGCTCGGCGTGCGTCCCGTCGCGGGCCGCGGCTTCGAAGACCGCGACCGCAGCGACGCGCCCCTGGTCGCGGTCGTCAACGAGTCGTTCGCGCGCAAGTTCTGGCCCGACGCCGACCCGCTCGGCCGCCGCTTCCGCTCCAGCCAGACCGGCGACCGCTGGGCGCAGGTCGTCGGCGTCGTGCCCGACCTCCAGATGCAGGGCCTGTTCGCCTCGCCGGGCCGCAACGAGGCCGGCTTCTACCTCTCGCAGGACCAGATGGGCTGGGGCTGGCTCGACCTCATGATCCGGACCAAGGGCGACCCGCTCGCGCTGGTCGACCCGGTGCGCCGGGCCATCGCCGCCATCGCGCCCGACCAGCCGATCCACTCCGTCGCCACGCTCGAGGCGCAGACCGCCCGCCAGATCCGCGGCTTCACCATCGTCGGCCTCATGGCCGGGTTCTTCTCCCTCATCACGCTCTTCCTCGGCGCCATCGGCGTGTACGGGGTGACGTCCGCCGCGGTCAGCCGCCGCACCCGCGAGTTCGGCGTGCGCATGGCGCTCGGCGCGAGCGTCGGCCAGGTGCTCGGCCTCGTGCTCCGCCAGGGCGCGCGGCAGGTCGCGATCGGCCTCGCGGTCGGACTCGTCGGCGGTTTCGCGCTCACCCGTCCGCTGGAGGACCTCTTCGGCGGCGCGATGGTGGACAATCCCGTCGTCTACGCGCTCGTGACCGTGCTCATCGCCGCCGTCGCCGCCCTCGCGCTCTGGCTGCCCGCCCGCCGCGCCGCCCGCATCGACCCGATGGAGGCGCTCCGTGCGGAGTGACGCGGTCGCCGCGACGTCGCCATGAGCCACCGGCTCGCGCTGCTGCTGCTGCTGTTGGCCGTCGTCGCGCCGGCCTTCCCGGCGGATCCGCCGACGCCGGACCGGCTCTTCGCCGTGCGCTTCCGTCCCGGTCCGGCCTGGGACCAGGCCCGTCCGCCCGCCGCGCAGTCCGGCATGGCCGAGCACGGGGCGAACCTCGGCCGCCTGCGTCGCGAGGGCCGCATCCAGCTGGGCGCCCGGTACGGTGACACCGGGCTGGTCGTCTTCCGCGCGCCCGACGAGGCGGCCGTGCGCGCGCACCTCGCCGCCGACCCGACGCTGTCGAGCGGCGTGTTCACCGCCGAGATCGACGCCTTCGCGCCGTTCTACCACGGCTCCACGCGACTCGTAGCCAGTCCCGAGGCGGCGGTGCTGCAGGCCTTCCTGTCGGCCGCGGAGGCCGCGGACGGCGACGCGCTCGCCGCGCTCTGCAGCGACGACGTCACCTGGACCGAACTCGCCACCGGCGTCGTCCACTCGGGCCGGGCGGACCTGGGCGAACGCCTCGCCCGGCGCGACCCGGCCGGCGCCACCCGCCGGACCGAACTGCTGGCGCTCGAGCAGACGGCGGATTTCCTGTCCACGCGGGAACGCACCGTGGTCACGCCCCCGGGCGGCGCCCGGATCGAACGCCAGCAGCTCGTGCTGTACCGGATCGCCGACGGCCGGATCCGCGGCATCTGGTCGACGCCCGCCGAGCCGCCGGCCGCTCCTGCGGGCCGTTGACGCGCGACGCCCGTTCGCCGTCGGTCGTTCAGACCAGGCTCATCGGGTCCACGTCGAGGACGGCATGGACATCGTCCGGCAGCGGGAAACCCTCCTGCAGGCGCACGAGCTCGGCCACGACGTGCGACGTCCGGGCGGTGAAGTACCACACCTGGAAGCGGTACTCGTCCTTCACCTTCTCGATCGGCGCGGGCGAGGGCCCGCGGATCTCGACGGCGGTCCCGAGCGCCGCCTCCACCTTCTTCACCCAGCCTTCGGCGAAGAAGCGGATCTTGTCCGGGTTCGGGCCGCGGAAGAGGTGGTGGATGAGGTGGCGGAACGGCGGGTAGGCGAAGTTCCGGCGCATCGTCAGCTCGGCCTCCGCGAATCCGTCGAAGTCCGCGCGCTTGGCGAACTGGATGGCGTCGGCCTGCGGCGTGAAGGTCTGCACCACCACCTCGCCCGCGCGGTCGCCGCGGCCGGCCCGGCCCGCGACCTGCACGAGCAGCTGGAACGTGCGTTCGTTGGCGCGGAAGTCGGGCACGTGCATCGAGAGGTCGGCGTCCACCAGCCCGACGAGGGTGACGTTGGGGAAGTCGAGTCCCTTCCCGATCATCTGCGTGCCGATGAGCACGTCGATCCTGCCGGCGCGGAAGTCGCCGAGGATCTGCCGGAAGCGGTGGCGCTTCGTCATCGTGTCGGCGTCCATCCGCTCCAGCCGCGCGCGCGGGAGCACGCGCCGCACGGCCTCCTCCACGCGCTGCGTGCCGGTGCCGCGCCAGCGGATCTCGGGGGAGGCGCAGGACGGGCAGACGACGGGCGCGCCGCGCTGGTGCCCGCAGAGGTGGCACTTCAGGGTCTCGTCCGCGCGGTGGTAGGTCATGGACACGCTGCAGTGCGGGCACTCCTCGACGTGGCCGCACTTCCGGCACTGCATGGCCGAGGAGTAGCCGCGGCGGTTGAGGAAGAGGATCGTCTGCTCGCGCCGCGCGAAGCGCGCCTGCATGTGGTCCACGAGGAGGCGGGAGAGCGTAACGCCGCCGCGCTGGCGCATGGCCTCGATGCGCATGTCCACGACCTGGACGTCCGGCAGCCGCTTGTCGTCGACGCGCTTGGTCAGGCGCTCCAGCCGGTACTTGCCCGCGCGGACGTTGGCGACCGACTCGAGGGACGGCGTGGCCGAGCCGAGGACGCAGACCGCGCCGGCGAGCTTCGCCCGGTAGACGGCGACGTCGCGGCCGTGGTAGCGCGGCGTCTCGTCCTGCTTGTACGCCGGCTCGTGCTCCTCGTCCACGACCACGAGCCGCAGGTCGCGCACCGGGGCGAAGACCGCGGAGCGGGCGCCGACCACCACGCGCGCCGCGCCGGAGGCGAGGGCCGTCCAGCCGTCGAGCCGCTCGCCCTCCCCGAGGTGGCTGTGCCAGACCACCGTGCGGTGGCCCGCGGCCTCGAAGCGGCCGCGCAGGCGGGCGACGGTCTGCGGGGTGAGGGCGACCTCGGGCACGAGGTAGATGGCGCTCCCGCCCGCCGCGAGCACCGCCTCGACCGCGCGGAGGTAGACCTCGGTCTTGCCCGACCCGGTCACGCCGTGCAGCAGGTGCACGGCGAAGCGTCCCCGCTCCAGGCTCGCGCCGACCGAGGCGACGACGGCCGCCTGCTCGGCGTTGAGCGTCGGCGGCTGCGCGGCGACGACCTCGCCGCCCGCCCAGTCGTCGGCGTAGGCGACGCGCTCGACGGCGCGCGCCTCCTCGCGCACGAGTCCGTGGCGGACGAGGCCCTGCACGACGGACGGGCCGGCGCCGAGGCGGGCGAGCACGAGCGACTTCTTCACCGGGTGGAGCTGCTGCCGCAGGAACTCGTAGACCCGCGCCTGCTTCGGCGCCTTGCGGGCGAGCGCGGCCAGCTCGTCGGGCGTCGCCGCGCGCGCGGCCGCGAGGTAGGCCTCGCGCCGCACCTGCGCGCCGCCGCGCACCGCGCCGGGGATCATCGCCTCGAGGACGGTCTCCATCCGCGCGGCGTAGTAGCCGTGCATCCACCGCGCGAGCGCGAGCAGGTCCGGCGTCAGCGCCGGGTGCTCGTGCAGCACGCCGGTGAGGAGGCGGAGCCGCTCCAGGGGGACGTCGGGCCGCGCGTCCGTCTCCATCACCAGCCCGAGCGCGTGCCGGCGTCCGAGCGGGATGCGCACGAGCCCGCCCGCCCGCACCGCGGCGCGCAGCGAGTCGGGCGCGCGGTAGTGCAGGACCTTGTCGAAGCCGGCGAGCGGCTGGACGGCGACGATCACGCCGCCATCAGGGGCGGCGCCCGCGCCGGAGGCAACGCAATCGTCGGCCGGCGCGGCGACCGGGTTCCGGGTTGACAGCCGGAAAGCGCGGCGACGACAGTCGCCGGGTGAGCGTCGACGCGGCCCGCAAGAAATTCCAATCCTACCTGACGGAGCGGGGACTGCGCGTGACCAACCAGCGGCTCGCCATCTTCGACGCCGCCTTCGCCCGCAAGGAGCACTTCACGGCCGAGGACCTGCTGGAGGAGGCGCGCCGGATCGACGACTCCGTGTCCCGCGCCACGGTGTACCGCACCCTGCCCATCCTGACCGAGAGCGCGCTGCTCCGCGAGGTGGACATCGGGCGGGGCGAAAAGCTCTACCTGGCCGCGACCGGCAGCACGCAGGTGGCGCAGGTCGTGTGCATGGACTGCGACCGCATCTTCGAGATCAGCGCCCCGTTCATGGAGTGGTACGGCTCGACCGTGTCGTCGAAGCTCGGCCTGAAGCCCGTCTCCCAGCGCCTGCAGGTGAGCGCGCAGTGCATCGCCTTCCGCGAGAAGGGCGCCTGCCCCAACCGCACCCGCTGACCATGTCGCGCCAGCCGAAGCCGGACCCCGCGTTCGAGATCTCCTTCTTCGAGTCGGTCCACCGCCGCCTGCCCCGCTACACGGAGGTGATCGAGCTCCTCGGCGGCCTCTACACCAAGACCGGGCGCATCGCGGACGGGCTGAAGATGGACCGCAAGCTCGTCCGCCTCCAGCCGGAGAACGCCACCGCCCACTACAACCTCGCCTGCAGCCTCGCGCTGAGCGACCGCCCGCTCGACGCACTCGCCGCGCTCCGCCGGGCCGTCGCGCTCGGCTATTCCGACCACGACTGGATGCTGCGGGACCCCGACCTCAAGCCCCTCGCGCACGACCCCGCGTTCCAGGAGATCCTGCACGCCGTGAAGGCCGCCGGCCGCACGGGGTCGAAGCGGCGGCGTTGACCCGCCGCGACGGTGGGTGCGACCCGTTCCCCCCGCCGGTGCGAGGCCCAAGTGAGCGGCCGCCCGCCGCCGGTTCGGTGGGGATGCGGCGCCCTCGCCGCGTCGCTCGCCTGCCGGGACGGGGGCGTCCCGGCTCCAGAGACGAAAGGTCGGATGCCGTGGTCGCCGGCTACCCGCGCACGCCGAGCGTGAGCTGCAGCACCGTCACGAGGTCGTCGCCGGGCAGGTCGCCGCCGCGCCGGGGCTTGACCAGCTGCTTGCAGCGAACGGCGCGCAGCGTCGCCGCGTCGGAGGACACGACGCGGACCTCGCCCGGCCGGTAGCCGGCGACGTCGCGCGCGTCGAGCGGCGTCCACGCGAACGGCAGTCCGGTCTGGTTCACGGCGACCTCCCAGCCCGCCACGAGGCCCTCGATCGGGCGCCGGAGCAGCGCCGGGTAGCGGCGCACGAAGTCGGGCACCCGCGTGGTCGCGACGCGCACGGTGACGGCCGGACGCATCCGCTCGAAGTACTGCTGGAAGCTCCCCACCCGCCCGGCGCGCCACTGGCGCAGGAAGTCGAGCGGGTCGAGGCCCATCAGGTTCATGCCGTTCCAGACCCCGTGGAGGTTGCGGCTGCCGAAGCGCCGCTGGGCGTACCACGCCTGGAAGTCGTCGGAGAGGCGCAGACCGATCTCGAAATGCAGGTGCGCGCGCTCCTTCGGGATGGCGTAGCCGCCCGCGCTGCGGCCCATCGTGCCGATGGTCTGGCCCTTCCGCACGCGGGTCCCGGGCGCGAGGCCGGGCTCGGCGCGGGCGAGGTGCGCGTAGAGGGTGTACACGGCCGGCGTCTGGTCGGGATGCTCGAGCACGATGTAGCGGCCGTAGCGGCTCGCGCCGGGATTCGTGCTCACCAGCCGCACGACGCCGTCCATCGCCGCGAAGATCGGGTCGGTCGCCTCGCCGCGCCGGTCGCGCGCCATCGGCCGGATGTCGAGACCCTCGTGGAACTGCGCCCCGCCCGTCCGCACGCAGCCGAAGAGGCCCGACTCGGGGTCGCCGGATTCCGTCGGCTGGACGAAGCTCGTGATGTCGCCGCGCGCCCACGTCGTGTTCGGCGTCGGGAACACCAGGTCGACCTTGGCCGCGGCGACGCCGCCGGCGGCCGCGAGGAGGACGAGGAGGCGGACGAGCCGACGACGGGGAGGACGGACGGTCATGGCGAGGCGTCGGACGTGAAGGCCGCGAGCACCTCGCCGCCGACGGCGTCGGCCACGAGCCGGCCGCGGGGGGTGAGGCGCACGCAGCCCTCCGGCGTGGCCGTGGCGAGCCCCTCGAGCAGCAGGCGCGGCAGGAATTCGAGGAAGGACTCCCACGCGGGCGTCGGGAAACGCCGCCGCAGGACGGGCACGTGGACGCCCTCGTTGAGCCGCAGGCCGAAGATGACGCTGTCGGCCGCGAGCAGCGCCGGCGTCAGTTCCGTCCGGTCGGCGGTCGCCCGCCGACCCGCGGCCACGTCCGCGTGCCAGGCCGCGAGGTCGGGCGGGTTCGAGGCGCGCCAGCCGGCGAACTGCGACGCGGCGGAGGGACCGAACCCGACCCACTCGTGCATGTGCCAGGTGTTCAGGTTGTGCGCGCAGGCGTGGCCGGGACGGGCGAAGTTCGACACCTCGTACTGCGCGAAGCCGGCGGCCTCGAGGTAGTCCCACGTGCGCTGATAGAAGACCGCCTCCTTCTCCGGATCGAGCTTCACGCGACCCTGCGAGAGCTTGATCCACAAGGCCGTGTCCTCCTCGAACGTCAGGCAATAGGTCGAGAGGTGGTCCGGACCGAGCCGCACGGCCTCGTCCACGTCCGCCCGCCACTGCGCCTCCGTCTGCCCCGGCAGCGCGAACATCAGGTCGAGGTTGACGCTCGGGAATCCCGCCGCGCGCACGAGGTCGTAGGCGCGCCGGACCTGCGCGGGCGTGTGCTGCCGGCCGAGCGCGTCGAGCAGCGCCTCGTCGAAGCTCTGCACGCCGAGCGAGACCCGCGTGACGCCGAGGCCGCGGAGCACTGCGAGCCGGTCGGCCGTCACCGTGGCGGGCGCGAGCTCCACCGACCACTCCGCCGGCGCCCGGCCGCCGCAGAAGGCGAGCATCGCCCGCCCGAGGCGCTCCAGCTCCGCCGCCCGCAGCAGCCCCGGGGTGCCGCCACCCCAGAACGCCGTGTCCACCCGCCGCGCGCGCGGCGAGCCTGGTTGTAGGGCGGGGTCTCCCGACCCCGCCGCGACCGTCATTGGGGAAGCGCTTGCCTGGACGCGTTCGAGCGTCGGCGGGGTCGGGAGACCCCGCCCTACAAGGGGGATCGCCGACAGGTCCACCAAGGCCATCTCGGCGGCGACGGCGGCGAGGTAGCGCGCCAGGGCATCGCCCTTCGGGACGGTCTGGTAGAACGCGCAGAAATCGCAGGTCGTGGCGCAGAAGGGCACGTGCACGTACACGCCGAGCGGGCCCGCGGGCTCGGGTCCGGCCGCCGACCTAGACTTTTCTTGCGCTGGGGGGAACCCGGGCATTAGAACCGTGCTCAATTGCCGCTCAGCCAACGGCCTGCGAGGCCGGGCGCAATCCTTTCCCATGCAACTCCTCCCCCTCTCCCTTGCCGGCCGCCGCCTCGCTTGCGCGGCGTCGCTGCTCGCCGTCGTGCTCCTATCGGGATGCCAGACGATGACGATCACGAACATGACGCCGGAAAGCGTCCCGGCCAATCCTTCCCAGATTTACACGATTACCGCCGCGTTCACACCGGTCACCCCGAACAACGTGGACCCCGCCAGCGTGCGGGCCCGGATCGTCATCGACGGCCAGATCCACGAGATGACCAAGGGCGCGGCGAGCAACGTCTGGGAGTTCGAGTACCAGCTGCCGGCCGGACGCACGTCGGCGTCGTACTACTTCATCGTGGAGTACGGCATGCGCGACCGCCCCGCGGACGCCGTGCTCGCCGAGATCACGTCGGAATTGCAGCAGCTCAACGTCGCCGGGCGCTACGTGCTCCGGCCCGAGGCCAACCGCGCCCCGGTCGGCGCGCGCGTGAGCGTGCTCGGCGCGGGCTTCTCGCCCCTCGACGTCGTGTATTTCGACCAGACCCCGACCCGGACCGTGTTCGAGTCGCCGAGTTCGATCAGCTTCTTCGTTCCGGCCGTGCCCGCGGGCCAGAGCTACGTCCTCCGCGTGAGCGGCGGCGGGGCGACCCTCAACGTCGGCTCGTTCCGCGTCGACGCCATCAGCTTCTCGGTCTCCCCGTCCAGCCTGTCGCTGCGCTCCGGCGAGCAGCAGGCGGTGACGTTCACCTTGCCGCAGCCGGCCCCGGCCGGAGGCATGCTGGTGGACGTGACGACGGACGTCCCGGAGAGCGTCGTCATGCCCGAGGTCATCGTCCCCGCCGGACAGACCAGCGTCACCGTGCCCGTGCAGGGCGGCAAGCCGGGCAGCGGCTCGCTCTTCTTCAAGAGCAGCGCGGGCGAGAGCAGCGTGCCCGTGACGGTGGTGAAGTGACCCGGGCCGACGGCCCGGCCGTCCCAAGCCCGCTCCGTGCGATGGCCCTGCGTTCGCTCGTCCCGATGCTGCCCGTGCGGCATCTGCCCGTCGCCGTGGACTTCTACGAGCGGCTCGGCTTCGCGGTCGAGGACCGCAAGGACGACTGGGGCTGGGCGCTGCTGCGCCTCGGCGACGTGCGGCTGATGCTCGACCAGTCCATCGACCCGCCCGCCGGCGCGCCGCGCGCGTCGGTGCTCTACCTCTACCCGGACGACGTCGCGGCCTTCCACCGCGCGATCGTCGCCCGCGGCGTCGCCGCGCCGGCGCCGGCTCCCACCTTCTACGGCATGCTCGAATTCCGCCTCGAGGATCCCGACGGCAACCGGCTCTGGATCGGACAGAAGCCCGCCGCGGGCGCGGATCGCCCGCAAGCCTGACGCCGCGGCGAGCGGTCAGGAGACCCCGGCGCGCAGGTCGAAGCGGACGACGACGGGACGGTGGTCGCTGGCGTGCCGGACCGCCGGAACGTCGACGATGCGCGCCCCCGGCGCGGCGACCCGGCGGCGCAGGGCGGGCGAGACGAGCAGGTAATCGAGCCGCGTGTACGCGTCCTCGCGGCGATAGACGTGCGTCCACGTCTCGCCGCGCGAATCCGCCGCCGGCAGGAGCGAGCCGATGACGGTGCGGCCGCGGCGGGTCAGCGCCCGCAGCGGCCGGCTGGCGGGCGAGTCGTTGAAGTCGCCGCAGACGACGAACAGCGCGCGCGACGGGTCGGGATGCCGCCGGAGCACGAGGTCGCGCACGGCGACGGCCTCGTCCGCGCGCTGCGTCCGGCCCTCGGGATCGGCCGGGTCGTCGGTGCGCCGGCTCTTCAGGTGGATGACGAACACCGAGAGGTCGCCGCGGTCGGTCGCGACGACGGCCTCGAGCACGCCGCGCCGCACCGTCGCGCCGCGCTTGCCGGCGGGCAGGCGGACGTGGCGGTGCACGGCCTTCAGGGGGACGCGCGAGAGCAGCGCGACGTGGCGGTCCTCGTCCGCGCCCGCGACGAGCGCGGCGTGCGGGTAGTCGAGCCCCTCCGCCCGCAGGTCGCGCTGCAGCTCGTCGAGGAAGGGCTGCCGTCCCATCTCCTGGAGCGCGAGCAGGTCGGCGTCGAGGGTGCGGATGACCGCGCGCAGGGCGGCCTTCTCGGACTCGGGCTTGGGGAAGGCCGGCCGGAAGACGCCGTCCACGCGCCGGTCGGCGACGAGGTAGTTCTCGACGTTGTAGGTCGCGAGGGTGAGCGCCTGCGCGGACGCGGCGAGCAGCAGTCCGGCGAGCGCGGCGAGTCCCCGGCGCATGGGCGGGTCACGCCCTCCGCCGCAGCGCGCGCTCGCGCTCGAGGATGGTCGGGTGCGAGTAGTACACGGCGCTGTAGAGCGGGTGCGGCGTGAGGTTGGTCAGGTTCTTCTGCGCCAGCCGGTGGAGGGCGCCGACCATCGCGTCGGGCCCGCCGAGCGCGTCGCGGGCGAAGGCGTCGGCCTCGTACTCGTGCCGGCGCGAGACCCAGTTGCCGACGGGGGAGAACCAGAACGTGACGAGGCCGCCGAGCAGGCCGAAGAGCAGAAAGGCCGGGGCGGTGGCGCCGGCGGGGAAGCCGAAGGCCGGGTTGAACCACGGCGACTGCGCGAGCCAGGCGATGGCCGCGAAGCCGCCGGCCTGCAGGACGGCGGAGGTCGCGAGGCGCTGCGGGATGTGGCCGCGGCGGTAGTGCCCGATCTCATGGGCGAGCACCGCCTCGAGCTGCTCCTGCGTGAGCTGCGCGACGAGGGTGTCGAAGAGCACGATACGGCGGAAGCGCCCGAAGCCGGTGAAGAACGCGTTGGAGTGGGCCGAGCGCTTCGAGCCGTCCATCACCTCGATCGTCCGCGCCCGGAAGCCCGTGCGGTCCGCCAGCGCCAGCAGGCGCTCGCGCGCCTGGCCCGCCGGGAGCGGCGTCAGCTTGTTGAAGAGGGGCAGGATCAGCTTCGGGTAGAGGACGAGCATCAGCAGCTGGAAGCCGAAGAGCAGGACGAAGCCCCAGATCCACCACGCGCCCCCGACCCAGCCGACGAGCGCGAGCAGCGCCCACGCGAGCGGGAAGCCGAGGGCGACGCCGACCGCGGCGCCCTTGAGCTGGTCGGAGACCCACAGGCCGAGCGGGCTCTGGTTAAAGCCGAAACGCTGCTCGAGGCGGAACTGCGCCCACCACGCGAGGGGCAGGCCCGGCAGGCTGAGCAGGAGCCCGGCCACGACGAGGAAGAGCGCGCCGCTCCACGCCGCCCCGGGAGCGAGGGCGTCGATCCGCGCCCAGAGCCAGGGCAGCGCGCCGCTGAAGACCGCGGCGACGAGGACGAGGGCGTCGTAGACCAGCTCGAACGAGCTGAACCGGCTCTTCGCCAGCGTGTAGTCGGAGGCCTTGGCGAAGGTCGCCTCGTCCATGATGCCGGCCAGCCCGCCGGGCAGGACGCCGGCATGGAGGCGGGTCTCGGACCGGTTGAGGGCCTCGAGCGCGAGCTGCGCGGCGAGGCGGGCGGCGACGAGGAGGAGGACGGCCTGGGGCAGCCACGACATGGCCGCGAGTCCACCGAATTCCCCGGGGCCGCCAACCCAATTTCCCACCCGGGCCGCGGAGGAAAGATTGTTTGAAATCGCCCGGGCCGGCCGCAGTGTGCCGCCATGGAGCCGGATAAACTCAACAAGCTGACCTTCGAGGCCGCCCTGACGCGGCTCGAGGGGCTCGTCGACTCCATGGAGCAGGGCGAGACGCCCCTGGCCGAGCTGCTCGCCAAGTACGAGGAGGGGACCAGGCTGCTCAAGGTCTGCGAGTCCCGGCTGAAGGACGCCGAGCTCAAGATCGAGAAGCTGAAGCGGACGAAGGACGGCGCGCCGGCCACCGAGCCGTTCGCCTCCGCCAGCCCGGACTGACCCCTTCCTCCCGCATGAGCGCCCCCCGCATCCTCGACCGCGTGCGCGGTCCCGCCGACGTCAAGGCCCTGACCACGGCCGAGCTGCCCCAGCTGGCCCAGGAGATCCGCGACGAGATCATCGCGGTCACCGCCCGCAACGGCGGCCACGTCGGCCCGAACCTCGGCGTCGTCGAGCTCACCATCGCCCTGCACCGGGTCTTCGAGACCCCGCAGGACCAGTTCGTCTTCGACGTCGCGCACCAGGGCTACGTGCACAAGCTCCTCACCGGCCGCGGCGGCGCGTTCTTCCGCCAGCTGCGCAAGAGCGACGGCGCCTCCGGCTTCCTCTACCGCCGCGAGAGCCCGCACGACGCCTTCGGCGCCGGCCACGCCGGCACCGCGCTCTCGGCGGCCCTCGGCATGGCGACCGCCCGCGACCTGCGCGGCTCGGGCGAGCACGTCGTCGCCGTCTGCGGCGACGCGGCGTTCACCTGCGGCGTGACGATGGAGGCGCTCAACAACGTCGTCACCTCGACGAAGCGCCTGATCGTCATCCTCAACGACAACGAGTGGTCCATCGCCAAGAACGTCGGAGCCATCGCCAAGTACCTCAACCGCCTCAGCACGAGCCCGACGTACAACAAGATCCACCACGACGTGGAGCAGTTCTTCCTCAGCCTGCCGCGCGGGCCCGAGATGAACCAGCTCTACCACCGCTGGAAGCGCGAGACGAAGGACTTCTTCATGAACTCCTCGCTCTTCGAGAAGTTCGGCCTGCGCTACATCGGCCCGGTGGATGGCCACGACCTCGAGGCGCTGGTCAAGCACCTCGAGTTCGCCAAGGGCTGCGACGCGCCCGTGCTGCTGCACGTGCTGACGAAGAAGGGCAAGGGCCTGCCCGCCGCGCTCCAGCACCCCGAGAAGTTCCATGGCGCGAGCCCCTTCGACCCCGCCACCGGCGAGAACGTCAAGGGCCCCGCCGGCGCGCCGCCCGCCTACCAGGACGTCTTCGGCGCCGCGCTGACGCGCTTCGCCAAGGCCGACCCGAAGGTCCTCGGCATCACCGGCGCCATGCCCAGCGGCACGGGCCTGACGACGCTGGCCAGGGAGGTCCCGGGCCAGTTCTTCGACGTCGGCATCGCCGAGGAGCACGCCGTGCTCTTCGCCGCCGGCCTCGCGACCAAGGGCTTCCGGCCGGTCTGCGCCATCTACTCGACCTTCCTCCAGCGGGCGTACGACATGGTCATCCACGACGTCTGCCTGCAGAACCTGCCGGTCACGTTCTGCATGGACCGCGCGGGCCTCTCGCCCAACGACGGGCCGACGCACCACGGCCTCTTCGACGTCGCCTACCTCCGCTGCGTGCCGAACGCGACGGTGATGCAGCCGAAGGACGAGGACGAGCTGACCGACATGCTGCACACCGCGCTGCAGCTCCCCTCCCCCGCCTTCATCCGCTACCCGCGCGGGGCCGGCACGGGCGCGCCGATCAAGGCCCAGCCCGCCGCGCTGCCGATCGGCCACGCCGAGGTGCTGCGCGAGGGCTCCGCCATCATGATCTGGGCGCTCGGCCCGATGGTGCAGGAGGCGCTCAAGGTCGCCGACCGCCTCGCCGCCGAGGAGGGCCTCTCCGTCGGCGTGGTCAACGCCCGCTTCGTCAAGCCCCTCGACCGCACCCTCCTCCTCAGCCAGGCCGCCTGCATCCCGCTGCTCGTCACGATGGAGGACCACGTCGCCACCGGCGGCTTCGGCAGCGCGGTCCTCGAGGCGCTGCAGGAGGCCGACTGCCAGGTCGCGGTCGAGCGCATCGGCTGGCCCGACAAGTTCGTCGAGCACGGCAGCAGCGTGGAGATCCTCCGCGCCGCCTACGGCCTCGGCACCGACGACCTCGTCCGCCGGATCAAGGAGCGCCACAAGCGCCTCGGCGCCGCCGCGGTCGAGGCCGAGGCCTGAGGCCGGTGCGCGCGCGTCGATGCCGACGCACCGCTGGCGGACACGTCCTTCCCCTGTGGATGCGCCCCACCTCGGACACCCGAACGCGGCGTGATCCGGTTCGCTGATGCAGACACTCCCCCTTGCCCGATGGAAACCGACTCCTCCCTCTGGACTCTCGCCGTGCGGTCCGCCGGCGTCGCGCATCTGGTGACGTTGGGCCTCGCCTGGTTCACGCCGATTCCGCCCGACTGGGAGACGAACCTCGCGCGATTGCCCGAGGTGCACCGTCGCTTCGCGGTCGCGCAGAACCTGTTCATCGGCGGCGTCATCGCGTTCCTCGGTCTCGTCAGCCTCGGCGCCGCGCCGCTGCTGGTCGACGGGTCCCCGCTCGCCCGCGTGATCTGCGGCGGCACCGCCCTTTGGTGGGGCGGCCGGCTGGTCGTCCTGCCCTGGCTCGGAGTGCGGCGCCACCTCGCGACCCCGCTGCTCCGCGTCGGCTACCGCCTGCTCCTCACCGAGTGCGCCGTGATGACCGCCGGCTACGGTTACCTCGCGCTCCGTTGACCCGTCGGGCGCCCGCCGTCCCTCGTCCGTCCCGACCACCGATGCTCGACCGCCAGCCCACGCTCGCCCATCCCTCCGTGCTTCTCCGGCCCGCCACGGCCGAGGATTGGCCGGCGCTGTTCGCCGCCGCCGGCGATCCCGCCCTCTGGGCCGGCCACCCTGCCCACGACCGCTGGCGCGAGCCGGTATTCCGCCGGTTCTTCGAGGAGGGCTTGGCCAGCGGCGGCATGCTCGTCGCCATCGAGCCCGGAACCGACGCCGTGATCGGGTCCTCCCGCTTCGACCCCTTGCCCGCGGCGGGCGACGAGGTGGAGGTCGGCTGGACCTTCCTCGTGCGCCGCCACTGGGGCGGGACGACCAATCCCGCGATGAAGGCGCTGATGGTCGGCCATGCGTTGGAGCACGTGGAGCGCGTGGTCTTCGTCATCGGGGAGACCAACCTCCGCAGCCGCACCGCGATCGAGCGCGTCGGGGCGACGCTCCTGGACCGCCGGATGACCGTCCCCCTCTCCACCGGTCCGACCACCCACGTCGTCTACGGGATCGACCGGACCGGCTTCGCGGCGGGACCGCTGGCGCCGCTCTGGCCCGGCGGCTCGCCTGAACCGGGGCCGCTTCGGAAACCGGGTCGCGACAACGCCCTGCCGGCGGCCCGGCGCTCACCCGCCCCGCCGGATCTCGCTGATCTGCACGACCGGCGTGACCGAGGTGAAGCGGGGAATGTCCGCCAGGATCTCCGCGGCGTGCGGTCCGAAGGCGGCCTGGAAGGCGGGCACGGATTCGAAGGTGAAATGCGCGAGCGCGACGAAGGGCGCCGGCGCTCCCGGAACACCGCCGCCGATGCCCTGCTCGATCGCCGTCGCCTTCGCGACGGGGCCGAACCGCTCGGCGACCATCGGCACATGCGTGCCCAGGTAGTAGGACCAGTCGAATCTCGCCCCTTCGTGCTGGGGATAGAGGACGCTGACGCGGATCATGGGACGGACTCCTTGTTCGGGGATTGAGGGATCGGGCACCGCACGATCGCAGGGTCGCGTCGGCCGGCAAGCCCCCTTCTCGGGCGCCGGCGACGCGCATCGCTTTCCGGCCGCGTGACCGCTGCCGTGGAGCCCCTGGACCTGTTCGGCGCCGGTCGTCGGGGCCCGGGGATATTCGACTTGAAGAGGCGATTCCCGTGCTTACTGAGACGCCCCAGTCCGGTCCGGCCAACCGCGGGCAGCCGACGCTCCCCGGCGCGGTCGGCGGCGAACGTCCCACGCAACGCATCAATCCGCCATGAAGACCAAGCTCGGAATCGCCCTCGGGGTGGCTGTCGCGACCGCGATCTACGAAGTGGCCCGCCACGGCGTGTCGCAGATCGACTGGTTGAGGATCATCGTGGTCCCGGCCATCACCTTCGTCCTCCTGCTGCTCGTCCCGGGCCGCTGGCTCGAGACGAAGAAGCCATCCGATTCCTGAGTCCGGGCCGACGCCGTCCGGCGAGGTGACGCCGCGGGCGACTCCGGTCCCCGCGGGCGCGAACCGCCGGGACGCGGAGCTCAGTCGGAGCCTCTCGATGGAGGGGCGGCGGCGACCGCAACGGATTCCCGACGGGGAATCACCTCAAGGCATCGCCCTCTCCGCCTCCTGCGCGCGGAGGATGTCGCGGTGCATGTATCGCCAGTAGGCGAGCAGCATCAGCGCTCCGGCGACGACGTAGATGACGGACGACGCGCCGAAGATGGCGGCGAGTCCGAAGTCCTGCTTGAAGACCCCCGCGAGCAGGACCCCCAGTCCGCCGGCGGCGGTGCCGCAGGTGTTGAAGATGCCGATCGCGGTCGAGCGGTACCGGGGCGGAATCACCTCGCAGATGAGCGGGTGCTCGCTCGGCACGCCGATGGCCCGGATCAGCCCCGACACGATCAGCGCGCCGGCGATCACCGCGAAGGACGGCGTGCCCATGAACAGGAAGAGGAACGGGGCGCTGACGATGAACGTCAGGCCCTTGACCATGGCGCGGCCGCGCACGTCATGCCGCACCGCCCGATCGGAGAGCCAGCCCCCGATCGCGATGCCGATGAAGACCGGGGCCTTGTAGAGGGCGACGCCGGCGAGCCCGGCCGAGCCGAGGGCCAGGCCGTAGTTCTCCGTGAAGAAGAGCGGCAGCCACGAAAGGAAGATCCAGGAAGCGACCCCCGCCGCCATCGCGCTCGCGAGCAGGCAATAGAACGTCGGCACGCGCAGGCAGTAGGCCCACGCGTCGCGGGCGACCGCCCGCTCGGGTTCCGGGGCCCTGGGCCGGTCGGCCGCGGATCCGGCCCCGTCCGGCTTGCCGTCCCCGAGCAGCGGACCGGAGAACACCGCGAGCACCAGGCCGAGGCCGCCGAGCAGCCAGAAGCCGACGTTCCAGCCGAAGTGCTCCGCGAGGTACCCGGCGAGGACCCCGCCCCCGACGAGTCCCAGGTTGAGCCCGAGGATGTGGAATCCCATGGCCTTGCCGCGCGTGGACGCGCCGTGGTGGTCGCCCAGCATCGCCGCCGCCGCGGGGAGGTAGAAGCTCTCCGTGATGCCGAGGGCGATGCGGAGAACGAGCAGCGAGGCGACGTCGGTCGCGAAGCCGGTCAGGATGGTCACCAGGCTCCACGCGACCAGACTCCATGTGACGATCCGCGCCCGGGAGAAACGGTCGGCGATGTTGCCCGCGAACGGCGACGCGAGCGCGTAGCTCCAGAGGAACAGGAGGCCGGCGAGACCGACCTGCGCATCGGTGATGCCGGTCGCCTCCCTCAGCGGCGGGATGACCGAGGAGAGCGCGGTCCGGTCGGCGTAGTTCAGACCGGCGGCGAAGAAGAGGAACCAGGCGATGCGCCACGGCTTCGAGATCATGGGGCGGAGGGGTTGGACGGAAGCGTCCCGAGCGTCAGGCGGGGAACGCGGGTGACGGGTCGGAGTCGCCGGCGGGGGCGCGGGACAAGACCACCGCACCGCCCGCAAGGTCAAGCCGCACGGCCGGCAATCCGCCGGGCCCGCCGAGCGACGTTCGTGGCGGGTCTCCGTTCCCGCCTGCCGACGGACCGCGCGGAATCGGGCGCGGTCATCGGAACAGGCGCGCACCGGGGGCGGCGCATCCGCGGAGCGCGCCGCCGGGCCGAAACATCGCCGGCGCCGGACGCAACGAAGCCGCGCGGGTCAGGCGCGGCTTCGTCGTGGGGTTTTGCTTGGTCTCGGTCAGGGGCGGTCAGTTCTTGCCGCCGCACTTCTCGCAGTTCTTGCCGCTCTTCGCCGCCTCGACGCAGCAGGCGTGGTCGCACGTCTTGCCGTCTTTCGAGGCCTTGTCGCAGCAGCGAGCCTTCTTCGTCTCCGCCGCGTCCGCAAAGGCGAACGCGAAGGCGAACCCGAGGGCGAGGAGTGCACACAGTCTGACGAGTCTCATGTTGGGTGGGGTTGGGTGTGTGCAGGACCCGGAACGCCGCGGGGTCGCGTCGCTCCGGGGAAATCGTGGTGCGGGTAGGGGGAGTCGAACCCCCCTCTCAGCTTTGGGAAAGCCGCATAATAGCCGATATACTATACCCGCGGGGGAAAGAACGGGCGGGAGCTTGCAGGTCCCCGCCGACCCGGGCAAGTCACGAATAGGTCCGCCGGCCCTCGAGCGCGCTGCGCAGGGTGACGGCGTCGGCGTAGAGCACGCCCCCGCCGCTCGGCAGGCCGAACCCGATGCGCGTGACCTTGACCGCGCCGCCCGGGGGCAGCCGCTCGGTGAGGTAATGGCAGGTGGCCTCGCCCTCGACGTCGTTCGAGAGCGCGAGGATCAGCTCCTCCACCTCGCCCGCCGCCAGCCGCGCCAGCAGGGGCCCGAGGTAGAGTTGCTCGGGGCCGACGCCGCGGATCGGGGACAGCCGACCGTGCAGGACATGGTAGCGGCCGCGGTAGGCCCCGGACCGCTCGATCGCCGCGAGGTCCGGCACGTTCTCCACCACGCAGACCTGCCCCGCCGTCCGGCGCTCGTCGGCGCAGACCGCGCAGAGCGTCTCTTCGGCGAGATTCCCGCACGCCGTGCAGCGGTGGACCGCTCCCGCCGCCGCCTGCAGGGCCCGCACGAGTTCCGGCAGCTTCTGCGGCTGCTCCACGAGGAGGTGCAGCGCCAGCCGCTCCGCGGAACGGTAGCCGATCCCCGGCAGCTGCTTCAGCTGCTTCTGCAGGTGCTCGAGGGCGGGGGTCATGGGAGTGCGGAGTTTGGAGTGCGGAGTGCGGAATGTACGACGCCGGGAACCAGTTCGAGATCCCGGGATTCGTCCCCTGGATGCTGACTCCTTCGCCTCAGAACATCCCCGGCACCTGGAACGCGGAGGAGATGCGCTGCATCTCGGTGTCGTTGACCTCCTTGGCCTTCGCCGCGGCCTCCTGGACGGCGGCGAGGATGGCGTCGGCGACCACCTTCGGGTCCTCCTTGAGAAACTCGGGGTCGAGCGCGAGCGCGACGAAGCGGCCGGAGGCCGCCACCTTGACCTTCACGGCGCCGCCGCCGCTGGAGATCTCGAGTTCGCGCGCGTCGAGGGACTTCTGCATCTCCTCGATCTGTCGCTGCATCTTCTGGGCTTGCTTGAGCAGTTTGCCGACGCCGGCCATGGGGATGTCCTGGGTTGAAGCGGGAAAAGGGAGGCGGATTTGGCGGCGGCCGCGCGGGGCGAGGCAAGGCTAGAGTTGGCGCAGGATCGCGTCGTAGCCCGACCGGAAGTCCGCGTGCGCCGGCGTCCACCCGAGCGCCTCCCGGATGCGTCGGCTGCGGATGGCGCGATCGGGAGCCGACCCGCCCGCCTTGCGGACGCTGGCCCGCGCGCCCCCGAAGCGCGGGACCGGACGGCCGAGCCGCGCGGCGAGCCAGGCCGCGACCTCGCCCCGCGTCGCGGGCGCGTCGTCGCTGACGTTGAACGTGTCGCTGCGCACCGTCGGCGGCGCCCCGAAGGCCGCGAGCAGCGCGGAGACGATGTCGTCGCGGTGCGCGAGGTTGAGGCGGAACGATTCCTCCCCGGGCAGTTCGCCCGCCCCGTTCCGCAGGCTGTCGAGGAGGTGGTGCCGTCCGGGCCCGTAGATTCCGGCAAGCCGCAGGATGAACCAGCGGCCGACGGCCGACGCCGGCGCGTGCCGCAGCACGTCCTCGGCCTCGACCAGCACGCGGCCGGTGGGACCCGCGTCGGCGGTCGCGGCCGATTCGTCCACGACCGCTCCCCCGCCCTGCGGGTAGACGCCGGTGCTGCTCGTGTAGCAGAGCGTGCCGACCGGGCGGCCCCCCTTCCCCGCCCACGCAAGGATGGAGCGCAGGCCCTCGACGTAGGACCGGCGGTAGCCCTCGACCGTCGGTTCGGACGCGCTGACGGTGTTCGCGACCCAGTCCGCGTCTCCCGGGATGCGCTCGTGCCAGTCGGACGACGCCAGATCGCCGACGACCGTCGCGATTCCCTCGGCCGCGAGTTCGGCCGCCTTCGCCGGGTTGCGAGTCAGCGCCGTCACCTGCAGCCCGCGGTCGCGCGCGGCGCGGGCCAGCGCGCCGCCGACGTAGCCGCAGCCGAAGACGACGAGACGGACGGGCGGGGACGACATGGCGTGAGTAACGGGCCCGATCGCCCGGTCCTCAAGCAGAAGTCGGCGATGCGGGCCGGGTTGACCGCGCCGCGGAGGACACGAGCGGAACGACGGCGCGCGCCCGGGGACGGAGCGTCGGTCCGGCGGTGGGGCGCGGCAGGGACGATGCCGGATGAGCGCTTGTCGGACCCCTCGGACTCGCCGATAGTCCCGGCATGCCCAGCGTGCTCGTGCCATTGGCGGACGGATTCGAGGAGATCGAGGTGTTCGCGCCCGTCGACCTGCTGCGGCGCGCCGGGGTCGAGGTCGTCGTGGCCTCGCTCGCGGAGCATCGGCACGCGACCGGCCGCAGCGGCGTCACCGCGCACGCGGACATCGCGCTGGCCGCGTGGGGGGACAGGTTGGCGGACTGCCTCTTCCTCCCGGGAGGTCCGGGCGTGAAGGCCCTCCGGGCCGACGCCCGCGTCCTCGACCTCGTGCGGCGCCACGCCGAGGCCGATCGCTGGATCGCGGCCATCTGCGCGGCGCCGACGGTGCTGCACGATGCGGGTCTGCTGAAGGGCCGCCGATTCACCGCCCATTTTTCGACTAGAGACGAATTGCCCGGGGCGGTCGTGGGCGAGCGGGTCGTCGTCGACGGCCGGATGATCACGTCGCCTGGCGCCGGGACGGCCCTCGATTTCGGGCTCCATCTCGTGCGCGTCCTCGTTTCGCCAGCAAAGGCCGAAGAGATAGGCAAAGCCATTTGTTTCTAGGGCTTTGCGCCAAAAGTGCATTGCCAGCCAAGGCCCGCGGACGTTGGATTCCCCGGGGCCGAACAGGCCCCTGCTTTGCCCCCTGCCCGCACGACCGTGCCCGAACCCGCCCCGATTTCGGAAGCGAGGGGGCGTAGCTCGGTCTAGTGGTTTCACCCTATGTGCGGAATCGCCGCCGTCGTTTCGTCCACCCTGTCGCCTGAGGTCCGGCAGGACGCGGTCGCGTCCATGGTGCGCGCGCAGCGTCACCGCGGACCCGACGACGAGGGCGTGGTCTCCCGCGGTTCCGCGACGCTGGGCATGGCCCGGCTGGCGATCATCGATCCGGCGAACGGACGGCAGCCGATGCGGACGGATCGGCACCTGCTGGTTTTCAACGGCGCGATCTACAACTACCGCGAACTGCAGCGGGAGCTGCGTGCGGGCGGCTGGGAATTCCGCACCGACTCCGACACCGAGGTGCTGCTGGCGGCGTACGCCACGTGGGGAGCGGCCTGCCTGCCGCGGCTGCGGGGGATGTTCGCGTTCGCGGTGTGGGACGAACGGGAGCGGACGCTGTTCGCCGCCCGCGACCCGCTCGGCATCAAGCCGCTCTACTACGCCCGGCTGCCCGACGGCGGACTCGTGCTCGCCTCCGAGGTCAAGGTGCTGCTCGCCTCCGGCCTGATCGAGCGCGCGATCGACCCGGCGGCCGTCGGCGACTACCTCGCCCGCTTCTCCGTCGCCGCGCCGCGCACGATCCATGTCGGCGTCCTCATTCTCCCGCCCGGCCACCGGCTGGCGTTCGACGCCGCGGCCCGGCTCGACACGGGCCCCTGGTGGCACCTGCCGGCGGCGCGTCCGGCCGGCGAAGTTCCCTCGGACCGCGCCGCGTTCATCCGCGGCCTGCGCGCGCAACTCGAGGACACGATCCGCGCGCACCAGGTCGCGGACGTCCCGGTGGGGGCGTTCCTTTCCGGCGGACTCGACTCCTCGGCCGTCGTCGGTCTCATGCACCGCACCGGCGCGGCGCGGCTGCGGACCTTCTCGGTCGTCTTTGACGATCCCGCCTATTCCGAGGCCGCGGCCGCCCGCGCCGCCGCGGCGGCCTTCGGCACGGAGCACCACGAGCTGCTGCTGACCGGGGCGCGCGTGGCGGCCGACCTGCCGCGCATCGTCGCCGCCTGCGACCAGCCGACGGGCGACGGTATCAACACCTACTACGCCAGCCTCGCCGCGCGCGAGGGCGGCGTGAAGGTCGCGCTCTCCGGCCTCGGCGGCGACGAGCTCTTCGGCGGCTATCCCTCGTTCCGCCAGCTGCCGCGGCTCGCGGCGTTCCTGCCGGCCTGGCGAGGGCTGCCCGCCTCCGTGCGCGGCGCGGTCGTGCGGGCGCTGCGGCGCCGTCCCTCCGCCCGCGCGCGGAAGCTGGCGGACTTCCTCGGGGCCGCCCGCGACCTGCACGAGCTCGCCTCGCTGCAGCGGCGCGTGCTGCCTGAGGCGACGCGCCTCGCCCTGCTGGCGCCGGAGGCGCGGGAGCTCGCCGAGCGGCTCGGACCGCACCACCCGATGCTCGACGACTTCGTCGGCGACCTCCTCGGTGCGGACGACTTCCAGGTCATCAGCGCCTGGGAGCTGCGCACCTACATGGCGGATGTGCTCCTGCGCGACAGCGACGTCTTCAGCCTCGCCCATTCGTTGGAGCTGCGCGTGCCCTTCGTGGACACGACGTTGCTCGCGTGGCTGTGGCCGCAGCCGAGCGCATGGAAGCACGACCCGGCCGAGACCAAGGGCGCGCTGGCCGAGGCCGTCGCGGACGTCGTGCCCGAGTCGATCCGCCGCCGCCGCAAGCAGGGCTTCACCCTGCCCTTCGCGCGCTGGATGCGGGCGGAGCTGCGGCCGTTCCTCGAGGAGTGCTTCTCCCCGGCCGCGCTGGCGCGCTGTCCGTGGCTCGACGCGGCCGCCGTCGCCCGGCTCTGGCGGGAATTCCTCCACGGGCACGACCCCCGCGCCTGGTCGCGGGTCTGGACCGTGGCGATGCTCGTCGCGGTCGCTGGGCGCCCCGCGGCGCCCCTCCGGTGAAGACCGCGCTCTACAGTCCCGAGCTCTTCCGCGGCGAAGGCGGGATCGCCCGCATCCTCCGCCTGTACCTCCGCGCCCTGTGCGAGCTCGCGGCGCCGGGCGACACGGTCGCGAGCGTCGTGCTCAACGACCGGGGCGGGGACGATCCCCGCCTCCCGCGCTACTCGACCCCGGCGCTGGCCGAACGGGTCGGCTGCGACCGGAGCAAGGCGCGGTTCGTGCGCGCCGCCCTCGCCGCGGCGCACGGCGCGGACCGAATCGTGTGCGGCCACCTCCACCTGCTTCCGGTCGCGTGGCTGGCCCAACTCGTCCACCGGCGACCGCGCCTCCACCTCGTCGCCCACGGCATCGACGTCTGGCGCCCCTACACCCGCCTCGAGCGCCGCGCGCTGCGGGCGACGGAGCGCATCCTCTGCATCAGCGACTACACGCGCCGGCAGATGCTGCGGTTCTGCCCGGAGCTCGACCCCGCCCGCCTCCGGATCGTGCCGAACACCTTCGACCCCGGCGTCGCGCCGACCGCGGCGCCGGCCGCGCGTCCCGCCGGGCCCGGACCGCGCCTGCTCACGGTCGGACGCCTGTCCCGCGACGACACCTACAAGGGCTTCGACACCCTGATCGAGGCGCTGCCCCTCCTGCGGCGCCGCCATCCCGCGGCCAGCCTGCGCGTCGTCGGCGGCGGCGACGACGCCGCCCGGCTACGGGCGCTCGCGGCGCGTCTGGGCGTGGCCGGGCAGGTCGCGTTCACCGGGACGATCGACGACGCGGCGCTGGCCGCGGAGTACGCCGCCTGCGACCTCTTCGCGCTGCCCAGCCGCAAGGAGGGCTTCGGCCTCGTGTACCTCGAGGCCATGGCGTACGGGAAGCCGTGCGTCGCGGCGCGCGCCGGCGGCGCCCCCGAGGTGGTCACGCCCGCGGTGGGAGCGCTTGCCGAGTACGGGAACATCCCCGAGATTGCCGCCGCCGTGAACGACCTCGTGCTCCACCCCCGCGACCCGGCCGCGATCCGCGCCCACGCCGAGACGTTCGCCTTCCCCGCCTTCCGCCGCCGCCTCGCCGCGGCGCTCGCGCCATGAGCGCGCCCCCCACCCTGGTCATCGAAGCCGGCCGCGCCGAGGCGCACTACTGGCGCGACCTCTGGCGCTACCGCGAGCTGCTCGGGCTGCTCGCGTGGCGCGACATCAAGGTGCGCTACAAGCAGGCGGTGCTCGGCCTCGCCTGGGCGGTGATCCAGCCCGCGGTGCAGGTGGTGCTGCTCACGTTCGTCTTCGGCAAGCTCGCGCAGATGCCCGCCGGCGACTCCCGGCTGCCCTACCCGCTCCTCGTGCTCGCCGGGCTGCTGCCCTGGCAGCTGTTCGCCAACGCCTTCTCCGGCGCCGGCGGCAGCCTGGTCGGCAACAGCCACCTCATCGCCAAGGTCTATTTCCCGCGGCTCGTCGTGCCGCTCGCCTCGCTCGCGGTGGCCCTCGCCGACTTCCTCGTGCTGTTCGTGCTCACCCTGCTGGTCCTGCCCTTCGCCGGCTACTGGCCGACCTGGCACCTGCTCGTGCTCCCGGTGTTTTTGGTCGCCGGCCTGGTGATCGCCCTGGGAGCCGGATTGTGGATCACCGCCCTCACGGTCCGCTACCGCGACTTCCGGTTCGTCACCCCGTTCCTCCTGCAGATCGGCCTCTTCGCCACGCCGGTCGGCTATCGCACCGACAACCTGCCGACGTGGCGGGAGCTGCTGGCCCTCAACCCGCTCACGGGCGTGGTGGACGGCTTCCGCTGGTGCCTGCTCGGGGGCCAGGTCGAGTTCCAGACCACCGCGTTGGTGAGCATGGTGCTGTTCGGAGGCATCCTGCTGGGGACGGGACTCTGGTTCTTCCGCCGCACCGAGCGGGGATTCGCCGACATCATCTAGCATGGGCCAGCCCGCCATCTCCGTCGCCGGCCTGGGCAAGCGCTACCGCATCGAGCACGCGGCCCGGCGCGAGACCCTGCGCGAGGCGCTGCATCACGGCGCGCGGCGGGTCTGGCGCCGCCTCCGCTGGGGCACCGGCTTCACGCACGAGGAATTCTGGGCGCTGCGCGACCTCTCCTTCGAGGTGCAGCCGGGGGAGGTCGTCGGCATCATCGGCCGGAACGGCGCCGGCAAGTCCACCCTGCTCAAGGTCCTTTCGCGCATCACGGAACCCACGGTCGGGCAGGTCACGTTGCGCGGCCGCGTCGCGTCGCTGCTCGAGGTCGGCACCGGCTTCCACCCGGAGCTGAGCGGCCGCGAGAACATCTACCTCAACGGCGCCATCCTCGGCATGAGCCGGCGGGAGATCCGGGCGAAGTTCGACGAGATCGTGGACTTCGCCGAGGTCGAGCGCTTCCTCGACACGCCGGTGAAGCGCTACAGCAGCGGCATGTACGTCCGCCTCGCCTTCGCCGTCGCGGCGCACCTCGAACCCGAGATCCTCATCGTGGACGAGGTGCTGGCGGTGGGAGACATCGCGTTCCAGAAGAAATGCCTGGGCAAGATGCGCTCCGTCTCGGCCGGAGAGGGCCGCACGGTGCTGTTCGTGAGCCACAACCTCGCCTCCGTCCGCCAGCTCTGCGGCTCCGCGATCCTGCTCGCGGGCGGGACGATCCAGGCCGCCGGACCCTGCTCGCGCGTGCTGGACGCCTATCAGCGCGGCCTCGACACCGGTGCCGCGACCCAGGCGCCGAAGCCGTCCGCCGACCTCCTCGACCTGGCCTACGCGACCGCCGTCGCCGTCGAGTCCACCGACGGCAAGCCGCTCGTCGCGTCCCCGGTCGGAGGCGCCTGGCGGGTGCGGATCGGCTTCCGGGTCGCCAAGCCGCAGGGAGCCCTCGTCGTCGCGATCGGACTGCGCGCGGCCGACGGGACGGCCGTCCAGACCGCCTGGCATCCGCCGCAGGACCTCGCGCCGGGCGACTACGAGGCGGTCTTCACGCAGGACCGGGTCGCGTTGGAGGCCGGGACCTACAGCTTCATCGTCGGATTGAGCGCCGGTGACCGCAGCCTGCAGCAATTCGAGACGGGCCGACTCGAGATCGCGAGCGAGGGCGCGCGCGGCTACTTCGGCCAGACGGCCGGCGTCGGCATCGTCCTGAACTCGATGTCCTCCGGGCTCCGGCGACTGCCATGAGCGACCCATCCATCGTGCCCCCGGGCGCCGACCCGCGGAACTCGGCCGGACCGAATCCGCCCGACCTGACGCGCTACCTCGCCGAGCCCTCCGCCGCCGAGCAGCACCTCGCGCGGCTCTTCGGGCGGCAGGCCCCCCTGGTGGTCCTCGACATCGGAGCGTGCGAAGGCGAGGAGTCGATCCGCTACGCCCGCGCCTTTCCCCGCGCGCGGATCTTCGCGTTCGAGCCCCTCCCCGCGAACCAGGAGCTGATCCGCGTCAACCTCGCCCGCCATTCGCTCGAGGGGCGGGTCGAGCTGGTCCCCCTCGCGCTGGCCGACGAAACCGGCGAATCGACCTTCCATGTCTCGTCCGGACGCCCCCGGGAGGAGTTCTCCGGACCGGACTGGAACTACGGCAACAAGTCCAGTTCCCTCCTGCCGCCCGCGTCGGCCTCGGCGATGCATGGGTGGATCGAGTTCAAGGAATCGATCACGGTCCGCACCGACACCTTGGCCCGCTTCTGCGCCTCTCGCGGCCTGTCGCGGATCGACTTCGTGCACCTCGACATCCAGGGAGCCGAACTGCGCGTCCTCCGCGGCGCCGGAGCCCACCTCGCCCGGGTGACGGCGCTCTGGCTCGAGGTCGCCGATCGCGAGCTCTACCGCGGCCAGGCGCTGCGCGGGGAGATCCACCGGTACCTGCGCTCCCGCGGCTTCGCGCTCGTCGCCGCCGCGATGCACGGGGTCGAGGGCGACGCCTTCTACGTCAACCTGCGCCATCCCCGCGCCTGGCGCCACCTCGCGACCCACCGCGCGCGCCGCGGGCTCGCCGCCCTCCGCTTCCGCGCCGGGGCCCTGCGCGCGTCGTGGCGCGGCACCGGGCCATGAGCGTCGCCCGGACGAAGGACGGAACGAACCCGGCGCGCCGCGGCCGCGCCGTCCCCCCGATTCTCCCGACATGATCATCACCTGGCTCACCGGCGGTCTCGGCAACCAGATGTTCCAGTATGCCGCCGGCCTCGCGCTGGCCGAGAGGCACCGCACCGTCCTGAAGCTGGACGTCTCGTGGTTCAACGCCGACCCCCGCTACGAGGCGCACAACCGGTACGCCCTCTCCTGTTGGAACATCACCGAGCAGTTCGCCACCGCCGAGGAAATCGAGCGGCTCCAGGGCGTGCCGCTCACCCGCACCGAGCGCTGGAGCGTGGGCCTCGCCCGAGCGCTCCGCCTGCGGCGCTACGCCGCGTGGATGGAGCGGCCCGACCGCAGCTTCCGGGAGGCGGCGCTGACCGGAAACCCCGCGGCGCTGGCGACGCTGCCCGACGGCACCTACCTCCACGGCATGTGGCAGTCCGAGGCCAACTTCGCCGGCGTCGCCGGCCTCCTGCGGCAGCACTTCTCCCTGCGCTATCCCCTCTCCGCCGCGGCCCGCGACTGCGCGGCGGCGATCGCCGCCGCGCGTCCGGCGGTCGCGGTGCACTTCCGGCGCGGCGACTACGCGCGCAACCCGAGCTTCGCGCGCGACCTCGGCGTGCTGGGCGCCGACTACTACGCGGCCGCCGTGGAACGCATCCGCGCGGTCGCCCCGCGGGCGACCCTCTTCGTCTTCTCCGACGACATCGACGCCGTGCAGCGCGAGTTCCAGCCGGACCTGCCCTGCCACTTCTACCACAGCCCCTCCCCGCAGCACGCGCCGGAGAAGATCCACCTGATGAGCCTCTGCGACCACGCCGTGGTCTCGAACAGCACCTTCGCCTGGTGGGGCGCGTGGCTCCACGCCGGGGATTCCTCCGACCGCTGCGTGGTCGCCCCCGACCCCTGGTTCGCGAATCCCGACCTCGACGGCGCCGCCGTCGTGCCGGCCCGCTGGACGAGGCTCGCCCGCCATGCCTGAACCACGACGGCCCCGGACCGCCACCCCGCTGTCCGCCGCGGGCCACCTGGTCGACTGGATCCGCCGACCGCTCCGTCGCCTGCACGACCGGCGCCACCACCGGAGACTCGCGCACTCCGACGACCGGGCCGACGTCTTCGACTCCATCCGCGCGCTCAACGTCTGGGGCGGCACGGAGAGCGTGAGCGGACCCGGATCCTCCCTCGCCTACACCGCCGCGCTCCGCGCGGCGCTGCCCGGACTGTTCCGGGAATTCGGTGTCCGGACCGTCTTCGACGCACCGTGCGGGGACTGCCACTGGATGCCCGAGGTCCTGAGCCGGACGGACGTGCAGTATGTCGGCGGCGACATCGTGCCCGCACTCGTCGAGGCGAACCGCCGGCGGCTCGGCGGCCCGCGCGCGCAGTTCCGCGTCTTCGACCTCGTCACCGACCCGTTTCCGACCGCCGACCTCTGGTTCTGCCGCGACTGCCTGTTCCATCTTCCCTACCGCGACATCCACGCCGTGCTGCGGAACTTCGCCGCCTCCGGAATTCGCTATGCCCTGCTCACGAATCACCGCAACCTGACCGGCTTCCGCAACACCGACATCCGGACCGGTGGATTCCGCCGCCTCGACCTCTGCGCGGAACCATTCCTCCTGCCCGCGGAGGTCAAGGCCCGCATCCGCGAGGGCGGCGAGTTGGGCGACGGCGAGCACGAGATGTGCCTGTGGGAACGGGAGGCGATCGCCTCTGCGCTTCCCGGATTCGCCCGCCAGCTTGGCCTCGCCCCGGAATGAGCGCGTCTCCGCCGACCATGGCCTTCGCGACCGCCACTCAACCCGTCGTGCCCCGCCTCCGCCCGCCCGCGGTCGGCGCCGCTCACCTGTCCGGATGAAGCTCGCCTTCGTCTCCACCGTCTTCGGCTACCCGCTCGGCGGAGCGGACACCCTGTGGGTCCACGCCGCCGAGGCCGCCGCGGCGCGGGGCGACGCCCTGCTGCTGCTCATTCCCGCCACGACGGCGGCCCACCCCCGGATCGACGCCTTGGTCCGCCAAGGCGCGCGCCTCGTCGTCCGCCCCGACCCCTCCCAGCCCCGGCCGTGGTCGCGCCGCCTGTGGAACCGCCTGCGGCGGTCGCCCGCGGTGGAGGTCGCCGCCCTCGCGGCCTTCGCGCCCGACCTCGTCGTCGTCAGCGGCGGTGCGACCTACGACTTGGCCTTCGAGCCGGCCCTGCTGGACTGGCTGCGGACGACCGGCACGAGGCACCGGATCGTGGCGAACTTCCAGTTCGAGAATCCCACGCTCGACGAGCCCCTGCGCGGCCGCGCGCGCGCGGCGCTCCTCGGGGCGGAACGCCTGTTCTTCGTCTCGCACCGCAACCTCGCCAGCACGCGGCGACACCTGGGCGACGACCTCGCGCGGGCCGCGGTGCTGCAGAATCCCCTGCGCTCGGTGCCCCCGCAGGCGTTGCCGTGGCCGGCGTCGCCCCCGTGGCGCTTCGCCGCCCTCGCCCGGCTCGAGGGCGTCAAGGGACTGCCGCCGCTCCTGCACGCGTTCGCCGACCGCCTTCGGGCCGAGCCGGACTGGACGCTGTCGATCTTCGGCCGCGGCCCGCAGCAGGCGGAGCTGGCCGAAACCGCCCGCCGCCTCGGGCTCGCGGAACGCGTGACCCTGCGGGGCTTCGAGCCCGACCTCGCGCGCATCTGGTCCGAACACCATCTCCTCGTCTCGCCCGCCCTCGAGGAGGGCGTGCCGATGACCATCCCCGAGGCCATGCTCCACGGCCGACCGGTGCTCGCGACCCGCGTCGGCGGCGCCGAGGACTGGATCGAGGACGGCGCGAACGGCTGGATTTGCCCGGCGCCGACCGTCGAACTGCTTGGGGAGACTCTCGTCCGTGCCTGGCGCGACCGCGCCCGCTGGGCGGAGCTGGGCACCGCGGCCCGCCGCACGGCCGGCGCCCGTTACCGCGCCGACGACCACCTGCAACTCATCGCCTGACATGCTGAACCGCACGCGCAACCACCTCCTCCAGTATTGGCGGCACCTGCGCCACCGTCGTCCGGGCATCGCGCTCGATCGCGGCGCGACCCTCGGCCCCGGCGTCGCGCTCCAGCCGGGGCAACTGGGCCGTCGCGGCAGTATCCGGATCGGCGCGGGCTGCGTCCTGGAGACCGGAGTGCTCATCGAGGCCTGGGGCGGAAGCGTCACGGTCGGCGCGAACGTCTTCCTGGGACCCTACACGGTCATCTACGGTCACGGCGGCGTGGAGATCGGCGACGACTGCCTGATCGCGATGCACTGCCGCATCCTCTCCTCGAACCATTCGATTCCATCGGTCGGCACGCCGATCCGCTCGCAGCCCGACGAGCTCCGTCCGACCCGCCTCGGTCGCGACGTCTGGCTCGGCGCCGGCGTCACGCTGCTCGGCGGCGTCACCGTGGGCGACGGCTGCGTCGTGGGCGCGGGC
>CAYWTK010000010.1:0-50067 GCA_964460895.1 uncultured Opitutaceae bacterium | reverse complement strand
TCTCGCCGCGGCGGTTGATGTTCACCCAGAAGAGGTCGCCCTCGAACTCGACGTACACCGGCTTGGCGTTCTCGTCGGCCGGGATCTGCATGCCGCACTCGACGAGCGCGCCCTTGATGTCCGCCTCCTCGAGCTTCCACTTCTTCGCGAGGTAGTCGACGCCCACGCTCATGCCCGGACCGCGCTGGTTGCGGCGCATGTGCGGACGCAGCGCCTCGAAGAACGTCGGCAGCTCGTCCTCGGAGGCGAGCTTCTCCCAGTCGTCCTTCTCGCCGCCGTTCTCGTCCTCCGGCGCGTCGGGGTCCTGGTCGCGCGAGGTGTCCACCAGCCGGCGGAGCCCGTCGTCGGAGCCGGGCTTCTCCTCGGCGAGGAAGACGTCGCCCTTGTCCTCGGCGGCGGCCGTGGCCGCGGCGTTGCTGCTCGCGGCGCGGAACTTGGCCTCGAACTCGGCGCGGAGCTTGTCGGCCTCGGCCCGCGCGGCGGCGGCCGCGGCGTCCTCCAGCGTCCAGTCCCGCTGCGTGGTGCGGCGGGCCAGGCCGGCGAAGGCGAGGATGTTGTCGGGCTGCGTTTGGAAACTGATGATCTCCCAGCTCTCCTGGCCGAGGTCGTTCAGGAACTTCTCCAGCAGGGCCGGCGACGCGAAGCCGCCCTTGCCGCTGGTGATGACTTTGTATTCCCAGTTGGACATGTGAGCGGGAAGGCAACCCGCAACGCCCGTGGGGACGCCAGCCCAAAAGACACCGGGAATCAGGCGCGGCGCGGGAGCGCGCGGACGAAGGCGTCGATCGCGTGGTCCGCGAGCTGGCCGCCCGGTCCGTCGGGATTGAAGTCGAAGCCGTGCGTGGCCCACGGCAGCTCGAGGTGCAGGTGCGGCACGCCGGCCTCGCGCAGGCGCGCGGCGAGGCGCTCGCTGTGGCGGTACCAGACGAGGGCGTCGGGCCGGCCGTGGATCAGGAGCGTGGGCGGCGTGCGCGGGCCGACCATGAGCTGCGCGCTGGCCGACTCGTACACGGCGCGGCGCTCCGGCGTGTCGGGCGGGCCGCCGAGGTACTGGCGCATCAGCTTCACGGAGTTGAGGGCGTCGTCCTCGCGCGACACGCCCCACGCGAAGACCATGTCGTAGGGCGCGTAGAACGAGACCACGCCCGCGACGCCGGCGTCGGGCCGGCCGTAGCCCACCGCGGTCGCGATCTGTCCGCCGGCCGAGCGGCCGACGAGCACGAGGCGCGCGGGGTCGACGCCGAGCTCCGTCGCGTGCTCCCGCAGCCAGGCCAGCGCGGCGCGGACGTCCTCGCCCGCCGCGGGCCACGGGTGGCGGGGGGCGAGGCGGTACGACACCGCCGCGACCGCGAAGCCGCGCGCGGCCCAGCGCGCGTTCCAGGCCGCCAGCTGGTGGCGGTCGCCGCCGTCCCAGCCGCCGCCGTGCACGACGACGAGGCAGGGCGCGCCCCCGGCCGGCGCGCCCGCCGCGCGGTGGAAGGTGAGCGCGAGCGGCTCGCCCGCGGGCCGGGCGAAGACGTGGTCCTCCGGCGCGCCGCCGGCCGCGTCCCCGTTGCCGGTGTAGAGGCGCGCGAGGGAGAACGGCGGCGTGGCGGCGCGCGCGCCGGGTCCGAAGGCCGCGACGAGCCGCTCCGGGAGCGCCGCGCCCAGCCGCGCGCCGAGCCAGGCGGGACGCAGGAGCAGGCCGGCGCCGCCGACGCTGAGCGCGACGACCGCGACGCGCAGCCCGCCGTCGAGCGTGCGCGCGCCGACCACCGCGACGACGAGCGCGAGGAGCGCGAACCAGTGCCCGAACTCGCCGGCCGCGATCGCCGCCTTCCAGAGGTCCGCGAACGGCGGCGCCGGCCGCCACGTCAGGACCGCCGCGAGCGGCGCGGTGACGGCGAGCAGGAGGAGGACGGCCTGGAGCATTCCTCCCAGCCTACGAGCGAAACGGCTCGACGGACGACCTCTTTCTCCGGTGCGATGCGGGCCGATGCGCCGCCTCGACCAATGGCTCGCCAACCTCGGCTACTGCTCGCGCCGCGAGGCGCGCGACTGGGTGGACGACGGGCGCGTCGCGGTCGGCGGCGTCCCGGCGCGCGATCCCGGCGCGAAGGCGCCGGCGGCGGCGGTGACGGTGGACGGCGCGCCCCTCGACCACCCCGACGGCCTGCTGCTCCTCCTGCACAAGCCGCTCGGCCGCGTCTGCTCGCACGACCCGCGCGAGGGCCCGAGCGTGCACGACCTCCTGCCCGAGCGGTGGCGGCGGCGGCACCCGGTCGTCACCACCGTCGGCCGGCTCGACAAGGACACGAGCGGCCTCCTCCTGCTCACGGACCTGAGTCCGCTCGTGCACCGCCTCACCTCGCCGCGCCACAAGGTACCGAAGGTCTATCGCGCGACGCTGGCCGCCGACCTGCCCGGGGACGCGGGCGCGGTGTTCGCTGCGGGGACGCTCGTGCTCGCGGGCGAGACCGACCCCTGCGCGCCGGCCGAGCTGCGCACCCTCGGACCGCGCGAGGCGGAGGTGACCCTGACCGAGGGCCGCTACCACCAGGTGCGGCGCATGTTCGCCGCGCTCGGCTGCGAGGTGGTGACGCTGCACCGGACGCGCTTCGGCCCGCTCGACCTCGGCGACCTCGCGCCCGGGGCGTGGAGGGAGCTGCCGCTGGATGTCTTCGGGTCCGCGGGGTGAGGCGGCCTTGGGCGCGGCGCGCTTCGGGAACGGGCTGACGGCATTGCCGCCGCTGGAGCCGGGACGCCCTCGTCCTGGTCGGGCTTCGGACGCGGCGGGGGCTGTTTGGGCCGGAGACAAGGGTAACAGTGTTCGGAGACATGGGTAACAGTCAGGCGGATGGGTTGGAGGGGTGATGGTAGATGGAGGGACAGCGGCCCGGCTCGTTGGGGGAGCGAAGGTCGATGGACCCGAGTTGGTGATGAGCGAAGTGGACCTCCCACTGCCCGTCGGCCTGCGCGCTCGGGCGCAGGCCGACGGGCAGCTTCGCGAACGCGCGGCCGACATACCAGTAGCGGCCGGCGAAGTAGAGCTCGCCGGCGGTGCGCACCTGTTTGGTCAGGGTGCCGGCAGGGTACTCGATGGGAGGCAGGGTGGCCGGCATGGGCCGGGGACTGGGCTGGTAGTGCCGGACGGGCGTGTCGCCCCCGAGCGAATCGTGGGGCCGGGTGCAGTTGTAGCGTTGGCGATAGGGCGGGAACTCGCGGGCGCAGTGCGCCAGGTCGGTCCAGCTGTGCTGGCAGAGCAGCTCGTCGCTGAGCGTGCGATGGAAGCGCTCGTCCTTGCCCTGGGTCTGCGGGTGGTAGGGGCGGCCGTGGAGCACGCGCACGCCCAGGCGCAGCAGCCACACCGTCAGGCCGGTGTAAGGGCAGACCGGCTCGGAGCATCCCCACGGCGGAGCGTTGTCGCAGAGCAGGGCCTCCGGCAGGCCGTAGTGGGTGAACGCCAGCTGCAGGTGGGTGCGCACCGTGGCCGCGGTCTGGTCGGCGCAGGCGGCCAGCACCACGTTGAAGCGGCTGTGGTCGTCGAGGACGGTCAGCGGGTGGCAGCGCACGCCGCTCTGGGTCGGGAAGTCGCCCTTGTAGTCCATCTGCCACAGCTCGTTGGGCGCCGCCCGCTCGAAGCGCTGCCACGGTCCGACCGGCGGCCGCGCTCCCAGCTTGCCTGCCCGGCGCAGGATCTCCGTGCAGGTGCTCGCTGCCGGCACCCCCGGCTGGTGCAGGTCCTGCAGTCGGCGGCGCAGCTTGCGTCCGCCCCAGGTCGGCTCGCTCTCGCGCAACGCCAGCACCATGGCCGCCGTCTCAGCGGAGCAGACGCCGGGGGAGCGCCGCGGTCGACGCGACCGATCGCACAAGGCCGGCGCGCCACCTTCGCGGTGACGCCGCAGCCACTTATAGCCGGTCTTGCGGCTGATCTGGAACCGCCGGCACAGCGCGGAGAAGCTCACGCCGGCTTGCCCAGCCAGCAGCACAAACTCGAGACGTTGGGACATGGGAGATGCGGTGATCCAAGGCATCACCAACTGTTACCCATGTCCCCGAACGCTGTAACCCATGTCCCCAGTCCATACAGGGGGCGCCGCATCCCCAAGTGACGCGCCTGTCTACCCAATTGATGCGCCGCATCTCCAAGAGGCGTGCGGCGTGTCCGGGGGAAAAGCAGTCGCCGGGCGGGAGGGGCCCGGCGACGTGGGAGGGGGACTCGGCCGGCGAAGCCGGGCGGGGCTCAGATCTCGTCGGTGACGACGAACTTCACCGGGACCTCCATGCGGGTGGCGACCTTGCGGCCGCCCTTGATGCCGGGGCGGAACTTCCAGCGCTGCACGCCGATGACCGCGGCATCCTCGAAGTCGCGGTTGGTCGAGGAGACGGCGCGCGGGGCGATCACGGCGCCTTCGGCGTCGACGATGAACGAGACGAGCACGCTCTCCTCCTGGGAGGCGCTGCGCGCGCCGTGCGGGTAGCGCGGGGCGGGCTGCGCGACGGCCTGCGGGATGCGGTCGAGGTCGCCGAGGCGGAAGACGTCGCCGAGCCCCGCGCCGCCGGGGCCGCCGCGGCCGTGGTTGACCGGGATGGCGACCTGGCTGAGGGCGGAGGGATCGAACTCGGTCTGCGGGCGGAGGTCGGCGAGCTGGGTGAAGTCGCTCAGCGCGACGAGCGACGGGACCTCCATCAGCTGCGGCACGGCGACGGTGGCGGCGGGCGCCTCGGCCAGCTCGGTCGGCTGCACCTCGGGCTCCTCGGGCGGCAGCTCGGGCATCGCGATCTGGATGACCTCGGTGGCCTGCGGCGCGGCCGCGACGGTGGCGACCTGGGTTTCGCGGCTGAAGCCGAAGAAGAGGGCGGTGTGAAGGCCGACGGAGAGGGCGATGCCGGCCGGGTAGACCCAGCGGTGCTTCGGGACGGCCTGGTAGCGCCAAGCGCCGGTCGGGGCCGGACGGGCGGCCGCGACGGTCGCGGCGGCGGAGCGCGGGCGGCCCGGGAAGTGGTGCGGCGAACGGAGCGTGGAGGCGGCGGTGGTGTTCATGGAAGAGGGGGGGCGGAGGTGGGTGAGGGTCGTGGTGGTCACACACCGGCGTGGCGCGAAGTTTCAGGATTCGGGTCGCGTCGGGTGTGTGCCCTCCCTTCGCAAGCCACGTGCCAGCGTCGACGCCCTTCGCAAGTCGCTCCGCGCCAACGATGTTTCTCGGAGGCCTAGCCGTTCGGCCCAGGCGCGCGTGTCGGGGTCGCGGGACGACGCGGTCCCGCGTCTGGGACGGATCCGGGGTTCGGTGGGCGCGGCGGCGAGTCGGGGCTTTCCTCGGGGAAGCGGGGCGCTTCTGCTCGCGGCATGTCGTCCCTTCCTGTCCTCACCGGCGCACAGAAGACCCGCCTGCGCGGTCTCGGCCAGACGCTGCCCGACCACGCGTGGCTCGGCCGCGACGGCGTCACGCCCGCGTTCGTCGCGGAGCTCGGGCGTCAGCTCGACGCGCGCGGGCTCGTGAAGCTGCGGTTCACCGGCGGTCAGGACCGCCGGGAGCGCGCGGCGCTCGTCGACGCGGCGGCACTGGCGACCTCCAGCCTCTGCGTCGGCACCGTCGGACACACCGCGCTCTTCTGGCGTCCAGGCGTCGCCGGCGACCGGCTGCTGGTGGGGATGGCGGGGAGCGGTGAGAAGTGAGCGGTGAGTGGCAGGTGAGGGATAAGCAGTGAGCGGTGGGTGAGAGGCGAGTGGTCTCACCCATCACTGCTCGCCGATCGCTGCTCACTGTTCACCGATCACGGCTCACCGTTCTCCATTGCCTGCGCGTCTTTCGGGCGATCTCCGAGCGCCTGTGATTCGCGAGCAAGGACTGCTGATGGCTGACCGCTGACCGCCGGCCGCCGGCCGGAAAAAGGCGCGGCCCCGACGCGCAAGCGCGCGCGGGGCCGCGGTGTCCGGTCCGGGGCGGCGGGCGTATCTCTCCCGCGCGCGGCCCGGGGGAAGGCCAGGAGGTGCCGATCAGCGAGGGTCCAGGGTCATCCGGGAAGACGAGGGTGCGGGTGGGGCGGTTGCGCCGCGAGGCGCGGGAGGCGCGCTCAGCGGAAGGAGTAGGCGACGACGGTGTCCTTGCCCTTGAAGTAGTACACGCGGCCGGTGTCCTCGTCGGCGAGGTACTCGGGCTGCTTGTCGCCGAGCGGGATCTCGCGGTCGGTCTCGCCGTTGGCGAGGTTGACGCCGTAGAGGCCGACGCCGGACTTCAGCTTGGTCACGATGTAGGTGTAGTCCTCCGTCGCCTTCGAACCGCCGGCGTTCGCCGCGCGCTTCTCCGTGTAGCGGTTGTACCGGTCGAGGGAGTTCTGGATGTTCTGCATGCCCTGCTGGCCGCCGCTGGTCATGATGCTCCCGTGCTGGGCGACCTGGGCGTTGCCCTGCGCGGAGGCGAGGGCGGTGACGGCGAACATCGCGATCGTGGCGAAGGCGTCGCTCGGCGCGGCGTAGTAGAGCGACCACTTCTGGGCCTTGGCGACGGGGTCGAAGCCGAGGAGGTGCTGCTTGCCCTGCACGACGATGTGGCCGTTCTGGCGGACGACGGCGACGGGGACGTCGAGGCGCGCCTTGTTGGTGGAGCTCACGGCCTTGATCGTCCCCATCACGCCGCCGGTGAGCCCGAGGCCGATCTTGGCGACGTCGCCGCCGCCCATCTTGCGCTTGAACTCGATGGGCACGCGGAAGGTCTCGGTCACGGTCGCGCCGCCCGTGGAGAGGCCGACCAGCTCCTTGCCGTCGGCGTACATGACGGCGCCGGCCTCGGGCACGACGAGGAGGTTGGTCAGGCCGCCGTCGATCTTGTCGTCCTTGTAGACCGGATTGCCCGTGGCGGCGTCGAGCACGACGACCCCGAGCGGCTCGCGCAGGTGGACCTGGTGGCCGTCGGAGAAGTTGCCGCCGAAGCGGGCGTAGAGGCGTCCGCCGGCGACCTCGAGCTGGGAGACGATGGCGTTGTCGCGGGCCTTGAAGAGGCCGGCGTACTCCGAGATGCGCTCGCTCTTCCAGACCACGGCGCCGGTGCGGCGGTTGATCGCGACCACGCTGCCGCCGCCCGCGCCGTAAATCAGGTCGCCCTCGAGGCGGAGGGGCGCGTAGGTGCGCTTGAGGTGCTTGGCGCCGGGCGGGAACTCGACGGCCCACTTGACCGCGCCGGTGTCGAGGTCGAGGCAGTGGACGCCGAGGTAGCCGAGGTAGAGCTCGTTCCCGTCCACGACCGGGTCGTGGTAGCCGGAGAGGTCCATGCGCGGCGCGAACTTGCCCGAGCCGTCGGCGATGTGGAGCGGGATGCCGTTGCCCTTGCAGAAGCGCACGGACCACTTGGCCGCGCCGGTGGCGAGGTCGTGGGCGTTGAGGTAGACGCCGTTCTCCTTCGCGTCCCAGGTCTGGATGGCGAAGATGACGAGACCCTTCTCCGGCACCGCGATCGTGTCGAGGTACTGGCCGAGCACCTGCGGCGCCTGCCAGATGGTCTCGCCGCTCAGCAGGTCGAGCGCCTGCAGCGTGACCTTGCTGCCCGCGATGCCGGCGAAGTTGTTGGCGACCAGGAAGGGCGTGCCGCGGATCTCGACGGCGTTGTTCGGGTTGGATTTCGTGATGTCCGTCCGCCTCCAGAGCACCTGGCCGTCCTCGGGATTGAGCGACACGAGGGCGCCGTCGGTGCCGACGAGCAGCGTGCCGAGGGAGGTGAGCTGGTGCCACTTGGCGTCGGCGCCGAGCGGCTGGGTCCAGACGGGCTTGGCGGCGGGGGCGGCGGACGCGGGTCCGGCGGCGAGGAGGAGGGCGAGCAGGGTCAGGCGGAGCAGGGGCGCGGTCATGGCGCCTTGGTTCTACCAGAGACCGGGAATTCCCCCCATACGCAGGCCTGCGTAGGTCGGTCCAGCCGCCACGCCGCAGCCCTCATGCGACTGCATCCGGTTGGTCCGGGTTCGGGCCAGCCTCCTTCGCGGGGAGGGCGCCGCGCCCGAGAGCTCTTTCTCCCCGCGGATCGCCCGGATAAACGCGGATGACACGGATCCGTCCCATCCGAGCCTAGCCGAGCGATCCGTGGCCGACAGAACGCAGGCTGGCGGCCCGATGCGGCGGTTGCCGGGAAACGATCCCGCCCGGATCCGGCTCAGGAATCGTCGGTGACGAAGAAGTTGATCGGGGCGCGGACGCGGGTGTTGACGCGCTTGCCGGACTTCATGCCGGGCTTGAACTTCCACTTCGCGACGCCGATGAGCGCGTTCTCGTTGAAGCCTTCGTGGGTCGAGCTGACGACGTTGGGCGCGACCACGTCGCCGTTCGAGTCCACGATGAACTCCACGACCACGCGGGCCTCGCTGACGGTGGCCTTGAGCGAGTAGGGGAACGTCGGCGCGGGCTGCATCAGCGGGGTGGGCGGGCGGTCGAGTTGCGAGATCTCGAAGATCTGGCCCATCTTCGAGAGGTCGCGGCCGCGGCCGATGTTGACGGGGATCTGCGCGACCTTGGCGTTGGAGAGGCTGGCGTTGAGGTCGGGCGTGTACTGGAGCGGCTGGACGAAGGTCGAGACCGAGACGGACGACGGCAGGTCGGCCAGCTGCGGCACGGCGACGGCGGGCGCCTCGTCGGCGGCCTCGGTCAGCTCCTCGACCTCCTCCGATTTCTCGGGCTCCAGCTCCGGCATGCTCATCTGGATGATCGCGGTCTCCTCGGCGGCGACGGCGCGGACGGGCGCGGGCTTCTGGTTGAAGCCGAAGAGGAAGAGCACGTGGAGGCCGGCCGAGAGGGCGACCGCGACCGCGAGGGGAGCCCGGCCCCAACGGTCCGGCTCGTAACGCCACCGGCCGGAGGGCGGGAGCATGAGCTCCACGTCCGGGATGCCGTCGGTCTTCGTCAGGAGCGGCGCGGGTGACTTCTGCTGGGCCTTGGGGGGTACGGCGATCATGGCGGCCCATGATACGGCCGGATGGCCCCGGGTCCCGCGCATGCCTTGGCCAAGGGGACGCATCACTTGGCGCGGGCGGAAAGGGGCAAGTGCGGCATTGCCGAGGCTTTGCGCACGCTGGCAGCATCGCGGCGTGACCCTCGCCGACCTCGGGTGGACCGACGCCCTCGCCGACGCCTACGCCCCGCACGCCGCGCCGGGCCGGGAGCCGGCGCGGGTGACGCTCCAGCTCAAGGGCTTCTGGGAGGTGACGACGCCGGCGACCGCGCGGCTGGCGGAGTGCTCGGGGCGGTTCCTCAACGCCACGCAGTCCACCGCGGACATGCCGGTGGTCGGCGACTGGGTGGTGGTCGAACCCCTGCCCGGACGCGACGACCGCGCGCTGATCCACGCCGTGCTCCCGAGGCGGACCCGTTTCTCGCGCAAGGCCGCGGGCGAGCAGAACGTCGAGCAGGTCGTGGCGGCGAACGTCGACACGGTCTTCCTCGTCAGCTCGCTCGACGCCAACTTCAACCTCCGCCGCATCGAGCGCTACCTCGCCGCCGCCCGGGCCAGCGGGGCGCAGCCGGTGGTGGTGCTGAACAAGTCCGACCTCGCGGCCGAGGCCGACGCCCGCCGCGCCGAGGTCGAGGCGGTGGCGCCCGGCGTGCCCGTGGTCGTCACGTCCGCCCTCCGCCGCGCCGGCGTGAAGCCCCTCCGCGCCTGGCTGAAGCCCCGCACGACCGTCGCCTTCCTCGGTTCCTCCGGCGTCGGCAAGTCCACCCTGATCAACGAGCTCGTCGGCGAGGAGCTCCTCGCCACGCAGGAGGTCCGCGACGTGGACGGCAAGGGCCGCCACACCACCACCCTGCGCGAGCTGGTCGTGGCGCCGGGCGGCGTGCTCATCGTGGACACGCCCGGGATGCGCGAGCTGCAGCCCTGGCAGGCCGACGAGGCGGTGGCGGACGTGTTCGCGGACCTGCGGGCGCTCACGCTGCGCTGCCGGTTCACCGACTGCACGCACACCGCGGAGCCCGGGTGCGCGGTGCGGGCGGCGGAGGAGGCCGGCACGCTCGACGCCGCGCGCTGGCGGAGCTACCAGCGGCTCCTCCGCGAGACGGCCTTCGAGGAGCGCCGCACCGACCGCCGGGCCTCGCAGAAGGACAAGAACGACTGGAAGAAGGTCACCAAGCAGCTCCGCCAGCGCGTGCGCGAGAAGCGCGGGGACGACTGAGCCGGGCGCAGCGTTGACGCCGCGCGCCCGGCCGCCACGCTGCGCGCATGTACACGATCATCGGCGCTGACGGGAAGGAATACGGGCCGGTTGCGGCCGACAAGATCCGCGGGTGGATCGCCTCGGGGCGGGCCAACGCCCAGACCCAGTGCCGGCGCGAGGGCGACTCGGCGTGGAGCACGCTCGGGTCCGTGCCGGAGTTCGCCGCCGCCTTCGCCGCGGCCCCGGCGCCCGGCGCCGTGCCGGTCGCGGGCGCCGCGACGCCCGAGGCCGTGCTGGCCGCGGCCGTGCCGCTCGACATCGGCGCCTGCCTGCGCGACGGCTGGGAGACCGCCAAGGCCAACTTCTTCCCGATCCTGGGCGTCTCGCTGCTGGTGGGCCTCTGCGCCGCCGTCATCGGCGCCATCCCCATCGTCGGCATGCTCGCCAGCCTCTTCCTCACCGGCGTGTTCTACGGCGGCCTCTACTTCTACGTCCTCAAGCGCAAGCGCGGCGAGGCGACCGAGGTGGGCGACGCGTTCAGCGGCTTCTCGGTGGCCTTCGGCCAGCTGGCGCTCGCGACCTTCGTCGTGACCGTGCTGACGATCATCGCCTTCCTCTGCCTCATCCTGCCGGGCATCTACGTCGCGGTCTGCTGGGCCTTCACCTACCTGCTCATCCGCGAGAAGGGCCTGCCGTTCTGGGACGCGATGGAGCTCGGGCGCAAGGTGATCACCGCGCAGTGGTTCCGGGTCTTCCTGCTCGGCCTGGCGGTCTTCGGCATCGCCCTCGCCCTGCTGCTCGTGCCCATCATCCTGATCCTCCTCGCCGCCCCGCAGATCGGGTCCGGCGGCGGGTCCGGCGGCGGCGCGCTCCTGGCCATCGGCATCCTCTCCGCCCTGGTGATCTCCGTCGGCATGGTGCCGTTCGTCTCGAGCGTGTTCGTGCACGCCTACGACCGGCTCTTCAACCCGGCGCCGCGCGGCTGAGCCGCGTCCGCCCCGACCGACGGGCGTCCCCGGCGCGGACGCCCGCCCGCGGCCGGTGCCGGCGTCAGTAGATGCGGTCCGCCAGCGGCTGGCCGGCGAGCAGGCGCTCGAGGTTGGCGACGAAGTGGGCGACGAGGCTCTCGTCCTGCCCGCGGTGCCCGCCGGCGACGTGCGGGGTGATGTGGCAGCGGGGCGCGGTCCAGAGCGGGTGCTCCGGCGGCAGCGGCTCCGGGTCGAGCGCGTCGAGGAACGCGCCGCCCAAGTGGCCCGAGCGGAGCGCGGCGAGGAGCGCGTCCTGGTCCACCGTGGACCCGCGGCCGACGTTGCAGAAGAACGCGCCGGGACGCATCGCGGCGAAGAAGGCGGCGTCGCAGAACCGCCGCGTGTTCGGGCCGTCGGGCAGGCAGTTCACCACGTGGTCCGCCGCCGGCAGCACGCGGCGCACGTCGGCCTCGGCCACCGTCTCGACGTCCTCGTCGCCGCGCGGGCTCCGGCGCACGGCCACGACCCGGGCGCGGAACGGGCCCAGCAGCTCGCGCAGGCGGCGGCCGATGGCGCCGTAGCCGAGGAGGACCACGGTCTTCCCGGTCAGGGTCTCGATCGAGTAGCGGCCCTCGGCGTAGTTCCACCCGTGCTCGCCGGCGCCGTTCAGCACGTAGCGCGGCAGCTCGCGCGCGAAGGCCAGCATCATCGCCAGCGCATGCTCGGCGCAGGGATTGGCGAACACGCCCGAGGCGTTGGTCACGGCCGTGCCGCGCGCGCCGAGCGCGGCGCGGAGGTCCGCGCGGTCGTAGCGCGTGTAGCCGGCGGTCGCGATCGCCACCCAGCGCAGCCGCGGGCAGGCGAGCAGGTCCGCGGGGTCGGGCTGGCCGTAGGCGACGTCCGCCTCCGCCAGCGCGGGGTCGCGCGCGCCCTCGGCGAGCACGGAGCGCGAGGAGCGCGCCGACTGGATCAGGCGGCAGCCGAGGCGGTCGAGGTGGTTCCGGAGGAGTTCGCGCGCGCCGGGGCGCAGCTCGTGGTTCGTCCACACGGTGAGGCTCATGCCGCCATCTCGCCCCGCCCCGCGCGCGGGGGCAAGGGCGTTCCCGCCGCGGCGGGACTACGTGGAAACACGCAGGGCGCGGCGGGGCCGCGGCGTTGACGGCCCGCCCGCCGCTGGTTGGCTTCGCGCGTGGTCCTCCGTCCCGTCGCCGCCGCGCTCGCCCTGGCCGCGTCCGTCGCCGCGACGGAGCCGGACGGGCTCTTCCACCCCGAGGCGGGCCGGCCGGCCCTGCAGGCCTACTCGCCGGCGCAGTACGGCGCCAACGCCCAGGTCTTCGCGATGCTGCAGCGGGCGGACGGCGTGCGGCTCTTCGGCCTGTTCGGCGGGCTGGCGGAGTTCGACGGCGTCGCGTGGCAGCCGCTGGTCTCGACGCTCGGCTCCTTCCGCGGCCTCGCGGCCACGCCGGACGGGCGCGTGCACTACACCGCGACGACCGACGTCGGCTGGGTCGAGCCCGTGCCGGGCGGTCCCCCGCGGCTGCACTCGCACCTCGCCGCCTTCCCGGCCGAGGCCCTGCCCGCCGGGCCCTTCGCCGAGCTCGCGGTGCACCGCGGCGCGCTCCACGTCTCGACGACCAAGGGCGTCGTGCGGCTCGTGGACGGACGCGTCGACCGCTTCTGGCCCCTGCCGGGCGCCACCACCCCGCGCCTCGCGTCGGTCGGCGGCCGGCTCTGGTTCCGGCGTATGGGGGCGGCCGACATCCTCGAGCTGCGCGGCGACGAGTGGGTGAAGGTCGTGGACGACCCGGCGCTCGCCGGCCGGCCGGTGCACTTCGTCGTGGCGGACGCCGCGGGCGAGCCGGTGCTCGGCGTCACCCCCGGCGGCCTCTTCCGCGTGGGGTCCGACGGCCGGGTCGTTCCCTGGCGCACGGCGGCCGGCGACCTGCTCGCGTCGGCCCAGCTCTACGCGGCGCTCACGCTGGCCGACGGCTCGCTCGCGGTCGGCACCTTCAGCGACGGGCTCGTGCTGGTCTCGCCCGACGGCGCGCGGGCGCGGCAGGTGACGATGCGCGACGGCCTGCCGAGCAACCTCGTGCAGGGCCTCGGCGCGGACGCGGACGGCCGGCTCTGGATCTGCACCGGCAACGGCATCGCCACGCTCGAGTGGCCGCCGGCCTTCACCGTCTTCGACGCGCGGGACGGCGTGGACGCGTCCATGGTCCGCTCGCTGCGCCGCGCCGAGGGCCGGGTGCTGCTCGGCGGCTACGGCGGGCTGGCCGCGGTCGAGCCGGCGCCGCCCGGCGCGCTCGAGCCGCCGCGCGTCGTGCGGGTGTCGGCCCGCGACGACGTGAACTCGGCCGGCATCGACCACCGCACCGGGCGCATCCTCGGGGGGACCTTCGGCCTCAAGACCGTGCGCGACGGCAGGGTGGAGGAGCTCCTGCGGATGGAGGACAACCTCCTCGCCCTCGCGGTCGCGCACGAGAACCCCGACCGCATCTACTTCGCGGCGCAGAAGGGCCTCGGCAGCGTCGTCCACACCCCGTCCGGCTGGCGCCTCGAGGGCTACGCGGCCGGCTTCGCCCAGACCGTCATGCAGGTGCAGCAGACCCGCGACGGCGTGCTCTGGGTGCGCAACCAGGTCGGGGAGGCCTGGCGCGTCGCGGTGCCGCGCGGACCCGACGGGACGCCGGACTGGGGCCGGCCGGCGATCGAGCCGTTCTCCGCCATCCCGGGCTGGCCGCGCGAGAAGTCGCTGCAGTGGACGCTCGCGGCCTCGGCCGCCGGGCTCAACGTGTTCACGCCCGACGGCGTGCTCGTGTACGATCCCGCCGCGCGGCGCTTCGCGCTCGACGCGCGGTTCGACCGCCGGGTCATCCCCGAGGGCCACCTCTTCGCGCTGCACGAGGGGCCGGAGGGGATCTGGAGCGTGGTCTTCCGCGACGGCCGGCGGGCGGGCGGACGGAACGCGATGGGCCTGGTGCGCTTCGACCCCGTCGGCGCGGTGCGGTGGGTGCCGCTGCGCGAGGAGGTCGCGACCACGCTCGGGGCCCTCGCGGCGCACGAGGTCGTGCCGGACGGCGTCGCGCCGGACGTCTTCTGGCTCCGCGGGCTGGCCGCGGTCATGCGGCTCGACCTCGCGCGCCTCGCGGAGCCCCCGCCCCCGGCCGCGCCGCTCCTGCGGCGGCTGCAGCGCGGCGAAGCGGCGCTGGCGCCGCCGCCGGCGGACGGGGAGCTGCGCCTGCCGTGGTCGCGCGAGGCGGTCGGCTTCCGGTACGCGGCCCCGTTCTCCGGGCTCGGACCCCGGCGCTTCGAGACGCGCCTGCTCGGCTGGGACGACCGCTGGTCGCCGCCCGAGGCGCGGTCCGAGACGACGTACAGCGGCCTCGGCGCCGGCCGCTACGTCTTCGAGGTCCGCGAGCACGACCTGCAGGGCCGGCGCAGCCCCGTCGCCCGCGTCGCCTTCGCCATCCTGCCGCCGTGGTGGCAGACCCCCTGGGCGTGGGCCGCCTGCGCCGCCCTCGTGCTGGCGGGCCTCGCCGGCGCCTACCGCTGGCGCGTCGCCCAGCTCGAGGGCCGGCGGCGCGCGCTCGAGGACCTCGTGCGCGTGCGCACGGCGGAGCTGGCGGCGGCGCGCGACCAGGCCGAGTCGGCCAGCCGGGCCAAGAGCACGTTCCTCGCGCACATGAGCCACGAGCTGCGCACGCCGCTCAACGGCATCATCGGCTACGCGCAGGTGCTGCTGCGCGACGAGGCCGTCGCCGGCCGGCAGCGCGAGCGCGTCTCCATCGTGCACGCCAGCGGCCAGCACCTGCTGCGGATGATCAACGAGGTGCTCGACTTCGCGAAGATCGAGGCGGGCAAGCTGGAGCGGCGCGACGCGCCGTTCGCGCCCGAGCCGCTCCTGCGCGAGCTGGCGGTCGCCCACGAGACCGCGGCCCAGGCGCGCGGGCTGGCCTTCGCCGTGGCGCTCGACCCGGCGCTGCCCGCGCACGTCGTCGGCGACGCCCAGAAGCTCCGGCAGGTCCTCGACAACCTCCTGTCGAACGCCGTCAAGTTCACCCCGCGCGGCCGGGTGGCGCTCGCGGTCGCCCGCGGGGGCGCGCCGGACCGCTGGCGCTTCGCGGTCGAGGACACCGGCGTGGGGCTGGCGCCGGAGGACCGCGCGCGGCTCTTCCAGCCCTTCGAGCAGGCGCGGGCCGGGCGGCCCTCCGAGCCCGGCACCGGCCTCGGTCTCGCCATCACCCAGCGCCTCGTGCGCCTGCTCGGCGGCGAGCTCGCGGTGGAGAGCGAGCCCGGGCGCGGCAGCCGCTTCGCCTTCGAGCTCGCGCTGCCCGCCGCGGCGGCGCCCGCGGCGCCGGAGCGTCCCGCCGCCGCGCTCGCGGGCTACGCCGGCCCGCGCCGGCGCGTGGCGGTGGTGGACGACACGCCGGTGAACCGCACGCTGCTCGCCGACCTGCTGTCGCCGCTCGGCTTCGCGGTGGAGGAGTTCGCGTCGGCCGAGGAGGTGCTCGCGCGGCCGCCGGGAGGGCTGCGGGCCGACGTCCTCCTCGTGGACATCAAGATGCCGGGCCTCGACGGCCTCGAGCTCGCGCGCCGGCTGCGGGTGCGCGAGGACACGCGCGCGCTGCCGGTCGTCCTGACCTCCGCCTCGGTGCTGTCCTTCGACCGCGCCGCCGCGGCCCGGGTCGGCTGCACGGAGTTCCTGCCCAAGCCCTTCGCGGTCGAGGAGCTGGTGGACATCCTCGGGCGCGTGCTCCGGCTCGAGTGGGTCCGGGTCGCGTCGGACCTGCCCGCGTCGGCCCCCGCGCCCGGCCGGCTGCCGCCGCCGCTGGCCGAGGAGCTGCTGACCCACGCGGACGGCGGCGACATCGCCGCGCTGCGCGCGGCCGTGGCCCGCGCGCGGGCGGCGCACCCCGACGACGCGACGCTGCGGCAGGTCGAGGAGGCCGCGGCGACCTACCAGCTTGAACGGGTCCGCCGGCTCCTGCAGGCTGCGCGCCGCGGATGAAGGCCCCGACCGTCCTCGTCGTCGACGACACCCCCGCCAACCTCGGCGTGGTGCTGGAAGCCCTCGGGGCGGCCGGCTTCCGCGTGCTGATGGCGGAGAGCGGCGCGCGCGCGCTCGAGCTGCTCGGGCGGCAGGAGGTGGACCTCGTCCTCCTCGACGTCATCATGCGCGGCCTCGACGGGTTCAGGACCCTCGACGAGCTGCGGCGCCTGCCGCGCTGCGCGGACGTGCCCGTGCTCTTCATGACCGCGGTCGACGAGCCCTCCGAGAAGGTGCGCGCGCTCGAGGCCGGCGCGGTCGACTACATCAGCAAGCCCGTCCATCCGCCCGAGGTGCTGGCGCGCGTGCGCACGCACCTCGAGCTGCGCGCGGCGCGGCGCGAGCTGGAGGCCAAGAACGCGCGGCTGGAGGCCGAGATCGCGCTGCGGAGCGACGCCGAGGCGCAGCTCGCGCAGTCGCTCGACCGCGCGCTGCTTGTGGCGGACGGCGACGGCCGCGCCGTCTTCCAGACGCTGCGGGCGACCCACCTGCTGCACAAGCACCTGCCCGGGCACCAGCCCGGCCGGCTGCCGCCGGAGCTGCGCGCCGCGGACCGGCTGACCTCCGCGGCCGGCACGCTGCAGGTGCGGCGCTTCCTCGGGCCCGGCGCCGAGCCGCTGACCGTCCTGCAGCTCACCGAGGAGTCCGCGCCGCCCGGGCCGCGCGAGCTCACCGCGCTGGGGCTCACGCCGCGGCAGGCCGAGGTGCTCTACTGGATCGCGCAGGGGAAGACCAACGGCGAGATCGCCGTCATCCTCGGCACCAGCCCGCGCACGGTGGACAAGCACGTCGAGCAGCTGCTCGAGCGCCTCGGCGTCGAGAACCGCCTCGCCGCCGCGGCGCGCGCCAACGACATCCTGCGCCCGGCCGGGGCTTGAAACCCCGGGCGCGGCGCGGTAGGAGGCAGCCATGCCCTCCGCGTTCCGTTTCCCCCGCCGCGGCGCCTGCCTGGCGCCGCTGGTCGCCCTCCTGCTCGCGGGCTGCGACTACGCCGTGCCGCTGACCCCCGCCCCGACGCGCCCGGTCCAGCCCGCCCTGCTCGGCGACTGGGTCGAGATCACCGCCGACGCCGAGCGCGACCGGATGGGCATCCGGCGGCTCGACGACTCGACCTACCTCGTCGTGCTGAACGGCGACGCCTACCGCGTGCACCACTCAGACCTCGGCGACGACGCGTTCGTGAGCGTGCAGGACCTGAACGGTAAGGAGCGGAAGTACAGCTGGTACCGGTGGAGCCTGTCGTCCGACGGCACGCAGCTGACGCTGGAAGGCGTGGACGACCGCGTGGTGCCCGACGAGGCCAGGGACCCGGCGGCCGCCCGGCGGCTGCTCGAAGCCAAGCGCGGCCAGCCCGGCTGGCTCGAGGAGCCGGTGCGGTTCGTCCGCGGCTCGCGCCAGTTCCGCTGAGCCGGTCCGCTTCGGCGGCGCCCGCCCGCCGCCGACAACGGGAGCCGGGGCGCCCTCGCCCCGGGCGCGGGCGCGACGCGCCGAGGGCGGCGCATCCCCAGTGAATCTGAAGATTGCCGTTCAACCCAGTCACGGAGAGTGAAGAGGCGGCACGGAGTTCACGGAGAAGAAACTCTGCGAATAAGTGGATGATTCATTCGTTCACCCGCGAGGTGAATGAATGCAAGCGGACCTTCCGGGCCCAACTCTCCGTCTGCCTCCGTGTTCTCTGTGTCGAACGTCTGAACTTGGAGCGAACGGAAGGACCGGGAGGAGGGGGGGGCCGGCGTGTCGCGGGAGGCCGCTCGGCGGTCGGGCGCGTGCGCGGGTTCCTTCGCCCTTCGGCCACCGGGAGCCCGGCCCATGGCGGGCCGCGGGGATCGCTGGCAGGATGTGCGCAGGCCGCGGCACCACGCGGCGGCCGACCCAAGTACCTCCCAACACCATGAAGAAGCTCATCTCCCCCTTCCTTTTCCTCGCCGGGCTGGCCACGGCCGCCCAGGCCGCCGTCATCATCGGCACCGACGTGGGCTACCTCGTCGACAGCCAGGAGGAGTACCTCACCGCCCGCGTCGGCTTCGAGGCCGCGCGCGGCGCCTCGTTCTCGCACCAGGTCGAGTTCGAGGTCGGCTACAGCGAGGCCGCGGAATCCGGTCTCTCGGCCGACCTCGTGCCGTTCCTGCTCAACTACCGCGCGGTCTCCGCCGCGGAGGGTGCGTGGGGCTGGTACGCCGGCGTGGGCGCGGGCCTCGCCCGGGTCAGCGTCGACGGCGTCAGCATCGGCGGTCCGGTGCGGCTGCGCGACGAGGCCTTCGCGGCCCAGGCGTTCGCCGGCGTGACCTACGCCGCGTCCTCCGCCGTTTCGCTCTCGCTCGGCGCGAAGTACCTTTGGATCGACGACGTCAACTTCGGCGGCGCGCGCTTCGAGGTGGACGACGACGTCGTCCTCTCGGCCGGCATCTCGTACCGCTTCTGAGTCGGCCGCCTCCGTCTTGCGGGCCGGCCCGTTTCCGACGGGTCGGCCCTTTTCTTTTCCCACGTTCCGCGAACGCGGCGAGGGCGCCGCGTCCCCGGGGGCGGGGCTCGTCCGGCGAGGGCCGGTCCTCGGATTAGCCCCGGGCGTGCCAGGCCTGGAGCGCCGCGGCCTCGCGCTCCGGCGACAGGCCGGCGCGCGGCTTGGCCTGGCGCTCGGCCGGCAGGGACCGCCACCACGCGAGGGTGTCGGCGGCGGTCGTAGCGAACGGCCGGAAGGTCAGGCCCGCGGCCACGGCGCGGGCGTTGCTCACCCGGCTGAAGCCCGCGGTCTCGCCCGTGCCCGGGACCCAGGCCGGCAGGTCGGCCCAGGCGCGGACGCCCTGCGCGGCGAGGAAGTCGGCCGACGCGAACGTGAAGCGGGCGTCGCCGCCGACGGCCGCGCGGATGCCGTGGAGCATCGCGTCCACCCCGAGCTCGTGGCCCGGTCCGACGGCATTGAACGCGCCGAGGGCGCGCTGCTCGACGAGGCGGATGGTCCACTCGGCGAGGTCGCGCGCGTCGATGACCTGCACGGGATCCGCCGCCGGGGGCGCGAGCACCTCGCCGCCGCGGGCGACGCGGACCGGCCAGTAGGTGAAGCGGTCGGTGTCGTCGCCCGGTCCCACGATCAGCGTGGGCCGGACGATCGTCGTGAGGCCGGGGAACCATTTCTCCGCCTCGGCCTCGCAGGCGGCCTTGAGCGGACCGAAAAGCGCCATGTTGGCGATGAGGGACGCGCGCGTCTCCTTCATCACGTCGGCCCCGGTGTAGCGCGCGAGCGGCGCGTCCTCGGTCATGCCCGGCTGGTCGGTGCGGGCGTAGACGGAAAGCGTGGAGATGAAGACGTACTGCCGGACGCGGCCGCGGAGGACCTGGCCGACGTCGCGCACCCAGTGCGGCACGCTCGTCGGGTTGTCGATGCAGACGTCCCACTCGCCTTGGGCGAGCGACGCGAGGTCGCCGGTCTCGCGGTCGCCGGTGAGTTCGACGACCTCGCCGGGCCAGTCCTTGGGGCGGCGGCCCCGGTTGAAGAGCGTGAGCGAATGGCCGCGCGCGAGCGCGTAGCGGACCTGGTGCGGGCCGGTGAACCCGGTGCCGCCGAGGATGAGGATGCGCAGCGGGCGCTCGGCGCGCGCGACGCCGACCGCCGGGGCGATCGGCTGCGGCGCGGGCCGCGCGGGGGCGGCGGGGGTCTGGGCGAGCACGCGGGGGGCGAGCGTGGAGGCGCCGACGGCGGCGCCGAGCTTGAGGAGGTCGCGGCGGGTCATGGGGACGGGGATTGGCGCCGAGGCTGGCGGCGGCGCGGCCGGTCGCGAGCGGATTGCGCCCAACGGCGCAAACGCGCCGACGAACGGCGGGCGCGGCGGCGGGGAGGCCTCGCTTCGCGGTGGAGCGGATCGACCTCGATCCGCCGCGAACGCGTTGCGGTCAACGCGTTCCACCGAGACGGCCGGAGATCCGCTCAGGCCTCGCGCCAGGCGCGGTCGAGCTCGCGGCGGAGCACGACGGCGTCGGGCCAGGCGGGCGGGAGTCCGGTGGTGTTGTAGCCGGAGGAGTAGGGCCCGAGCTCGGGGCAGACGAAGAGCGTGCGGTCGCGGTTGGCGGGGTCGGACTTCCAGCAGCGGAAGAAGTCGCGGATGAAGGCGAGGTAGGCGCGCACTTCGGGCGTCAGGCGGCCGCGGTGCGTGACCGCGACCTGGCAGTGGTGGCCGTTGAAGGGCCGGCAGTGGGCCTGGACGCTCTGCCGCACGAGGTCGGGCCGGACGAGCAGCCGCGCGGTGAAGTGCTCGGGCGCGAGGTGCTTCACGACCGCGAAGTGCGAGAAGTCGAAGTTCAGCACGATGGGCCGGCCGGTGGCGCGGCGGTAGCGGTCGGCGATCTCCCAGGTCTTCTCCGGCGTCTCCGTGCAGGTGTCGCGGTGGACCTCGAGCGACGCCACGAGCCCGAGCCGGACGGCCACGCGCTCGAGCGCGATCCAGTGGCGCACCGCGACGGCGGGCGGCGTGTCGTGGTCGTCGAGCTGCACGTTCACGTGCACCGCGCCGCCCTCGAGCTGGCTGCGGAGCAGGCGCTCGTACTCGGCCGGGTCGCCCGAGCTCGTGCAGGCGAAGCCGAGCAGGTGGCGCAGGCCGTGCTTGGCGGCGAGGCGGCGGTGCTCGGGCGTGAGGCCGCCGGTGACGCCGTCGAACCCCGCCTCCGCGCAGGCGCGGAGCTGCCGGTCGAGCGACCACGGGCGGCGCGGGGTGGGGTGGCCGACGAGCGACCAGAGGTTGGCGATGTGGGCGATGCGCGGCATGGCGGTCAGGGGGAGGGATTCAGTTCGGCGCGAAGGCGAAGCGGACGATTTCGCGGGCGTTGCGACACGCCGTCAGGAGTTCTTTCGGCCACGGATTGAATGTGGAACTCGGGATAACAGGGCTTGGGCAATGGCCCTGGTTCCTGGATCTCGGATCTCCCCATCTTCATTTCCCGAGACATGCCATTGCCCGGAGGGAGCCGGATCAGACGGATCGGTGCCCTCCGTTGAATCTGTGGCCAGAAGGACGGTCGGGCGCGACTGACCGACCATGGCCGGAGAACGGCAGGAGCCGAGGCATGGCCGGCCGGACGGCTCAGGCGTGGCGGCCCTTGAAGGTCAGCTCGGCGACGCCGCTCTTGTCGAGGTGGCCGAGGCCGAGGGCGACGAGGCGTTCGTACTGGGCCTTGGTGGCGGCGGCGAGGGGCAGCTGGAGCCCGGCCTCCTGGCCGAGGCGCCAGGCGATGGTCGAGTCCTTGGCCGCGTGGGCGGCGGAGAAGTAGCAGTCGTGGGCGCGGTTCTGCATGTCCTCGCCGTCGGTCTTGAGCACCTGCGACGCCGCCCCGGTCTGCGCGAACACCTCGCGCAGCATGTCGAGGTCGAGCCCGAGCGCGTGGCCGAGGCCGAGGCCCTCGGCGAGGCCGGCGGTGTTGATGTTCATGACCATGTTGACGAGCGCCTTCACCTGCGCGGCGCGGCCGGCCGGGCCGACGTAGCGCAGGGCGGAGCTGAGCTTCTCCAACACCGGCCGCACGCGGGCGAAGGCCGCCTCGTCGCCGCCGCACATCAGGTAGAGCGTGCCGGCGCGGGCCTGCGGGATGGAGGAGGCCATGCACCCCTCGAGCGAGACGGCGCCGGCGGCGCGGGCGCGGCGCTCGACCTCGACGTGGGTGGCGGGGGAGATTGTCGCGCAGTTGACGAAGACCTTGCCGCGGGCGCCGGCGAGGAGCGAATCGCCCGATTCGGCGAACACGGCGAGCTGCGCCGCGTCGTCGGTGACGACGGTGAAGATCAGGTCCGCGGCGGCGGTGACCGCGGCGAGCGTGGGGGCGTGGAGGGCGCCGAGCTCGGCGGCGAGGGCGGCGGCGGCGGGGGCGTGGGCGTCGTGGACGGCGGTGACGGCGTAGCCGCAGTCCTTGAGGCGGCGGGCCATGTTGCCGCCCATGCGGCCGACTCCGACGAAAGCGATGCGTTCAGTCATGGGGAAGATGAGGGGCCCGGAGACTCGCCGCATCGCCGTGCGCTGGGAAACGAAAAATGGCGGAGGCGTCCGGATTGGCCGGGTCGCGTTGGAGCCGGGGCGCCCCCGCCCCGGTGAGCGAGCGGACGCGGCGAGGGCGCCGCATCCCCATGGGAGGGAGGGCGAGCGGGGTCGGCTCAGGGCAGCTCGCAGGCGCCGCCGGCGCAGGCGACGACGTCCTTGAGCTTCGTCTCGTCGGACGCCTCGACCAGCTCGGTGTAGTGGACGGGGTTGTACTTGAGCCGGTTCCAGCGCGCCACGTCCTCCTCGCCGGCGACCGCCTCGCGCGGGGCCTGCGGGTAGCGCTTGTCGCCGTCGTGGGCGAGGAGCGACACGCCGGTGAAGTGCTCGCGGTTCCGCCAGATGAAGTCCGCGACGGCCGCCCACTCGTCGGCCTTCACCGTGCAGGTGTTGGAGACGTTGTGGTGCAGGCCCGGGGAGCGGGAGGTGGGGGATTCGCCGGCGAGGACCCAGTGCTGCTGGACGAGCTGGACGAAGCGCAGGAAGTCCACCGCGCCGACCTCGTCGCGGAGGATGGCGTGGGGCGGGGCCTCGACCGGGAACGTGATGACGTCGTCCGTCTCGGGCCGGTAGACCGAGGCCTCGGTCATGTGCGGATTGGACGCCTGGAAATGCCGGTAGACCGGGTCGCGCCGGTTGGCCTGCACGCGGCGGAAGTAGTGCCGCGCGTGGTGCGGGTGGATGCCGGAGGCCGCGCCGAGGAGGAGGGAGGCGGTGCCCTCGGGCTTGACGCAGGTGACGCGGGTCGCGGGGCGGATGCCGAGGGTGCGGGCGACGAGCACGTTGGCCGCGCGCGCGAGGCGGGCGCCGCGCTCGAGCGTCTCGGGGTGGAAGAGGATCTCGGGGTTGTCCATGAACCCGCAGATGGAGACGCCGAGCAGGGCGTCGCGCTCGTTGAGGTAGCGGGTCACGGGCCCGAGGTAGGGGATGTCGGTGTAGGCGGCCTGCAGCGTACCGATCACGGCGGCGTGGATGCAGGCGACGAGGAAGTCGTCGGCCGTCTGCAGCGCGGCGCCGTTGATCGTGCTGAGGTTGCACATCTGCCAGCCGGAGAGCCGCATGCCGGGCTCGAGCGGGCCGGCGTAGCCGGCGGCGCGGAGGCGCGCGACCTCGGCCTCGTCGTCGAGCTCGCCCGCGACGACCGGGTGGAGCCCGATCTCGCAGCAGGGGTTGCAGCCGAAGTCCGGGTGGTCGGCGAAGTAGAAGCCGGGCTCGCCGAACTCCTTCTGCGCGGCGAAGAGCCGGCGGAACAGCGTGTCGTCGTCGCCCGCGCGCGGCAGCACGGCGGAGTTGTTCGACGCCGAGCGCTGCGGGTGCTTCTCGAACCAGTTGCCCGTCTTGGCCGCCATCATCTCCGCGTCGTCCGGCGAGAAGAGGCAGATGGTGGCCGAGCGCCGCACGCCGCCGCTCAGGACGGCGCGGGCGGTGAACATGCAGATGTCGTAGACCTCGATCGGGCGCAGGCGGCGTCCGCCGGCGCCGGCGAGGACGGCCTCGACCTCGGCGAGGGCCTGCTTGAGCGGGAGGTGGCCGGGGGCCTTGCCGCCGGCGGTGACGAGCGCGGCGCCGCGCGGGCGGATCTGGGAGAAGTTGAACTCCGCCTTGAAGCGCTCGACGTGGCTGCGGACGAGGAAGTGCAGCGCGTCGGCCCAGCCCTCGATGGTGTCGGGCACGGTGTGGTGCTGCACGGGCAGCTCCATCTCCTCGCCCCGCGCGGGCAGCACGGGCAGGCGGTCCACGTGGTGGCGCTGCACGGAGAAGCCGCAGCCCGTGCCGGCGAGCAGGAGGAAGAAGTACTCGCGGAAGAACTCGATCCGGTCCACCGGGCTGAAGGAGCAGTTGAACAGCCGGGCGTGGTTCCGGAGGATCGCCTCGCCGCCGAACTGCAGGGAGCGCATCGAGGGCAGCACGCGGCGGAGGGCGACGGCGCCGAAGGCCCGGTGGATCGCGTCGGAGAGCGTGCCGCCGGCGAGCCACTCGGTCAGCATCCGCCTGTCGCCGGGCAGCGCCGGCGACGACTCGTCGGGCGCCGGGAGGCGCGCCGTCAGGCGGTCGCGGAAATGCTCGAGGTGCATCGCCATCACCCGGCGCGCCGCCTCGGGGAAGGACTCCCGCCGCCCGAGGTCGCGGCGGTAGCGGGCGTACTTGGCGGTGGCGATGTAGTCGGAGAGGCCGTTCTCCGCGTAGTGGGCGAGCCGGTGCGCGGCCTGGCGGGCGCGGTAGATGATGAAGGCGCGCGCGACCTCCCACTCGCCCTCGGCGGCGATGGCCTTCTCGACGGTGTCCTGCACCTCCTCGATGCCCGGGTGCCGCCCCGCGCGGTAGGTCAGCTCGAGCATCCGCGCGACGCGCGCGGCGATGGCCTGGACGCGCGCGAAGGTCTCGGCGTCGAGCCCGTAGCGCGCGCCGGGGTCGTCGCGGTGCGGGTTCTCGGCCGCGCCGGTCCGCACCTCGTGGAAGGCGAGGGCGATGGCGCGGACCACCTTGGCGGAGTCCCACGGTACGGGCGTGCCGTCGCGCTTCACGACGCGGCGGTCGGCGGGCGCGATGGCGGCGGGGGTGTGGCGGGAACCGAAGCGGGCGAGGAGGGAGGCGGCGGTCATGGCGGCGGGGAAAAGGCGCGCGCATCCTACGGAGCGCGCGCCCGCGCCGCTAACCATCGGTTGACCAATTCCGCCGCGGACGCGGATATTCCTGCGCAGAAATTGCTCCGCCGCCGGCGGGGCCCCGCCCCGGAAGCCGCGACCGGCCTCAGGCCCAGCGGTGCAGCAGGGCGACCGTGATGACGGCGAGGGTCACGGCGTAGATCGCCACGAAGCCGAACGAGACGGCGTCCCAGGCCCCGAACCAGTCGCGCACCCGGGCCGACCGCAGCGCCACGTACCAGCCGGCCCAGGCCACGCCCGCCGCCGGCGGCACGGCCAGCGCCGCCGCCAGGCCGAAGGGCTGGGCGACGAGCACGAAGAGCAGCGCCGCGAGGGCGATGTGGAGCACGCCCTCGGCAGCGCCGACGCGACGCAGGGAGTCACGGAGAGTGGCGGCCGGTTTCATGGCGCCCACCGTAGCCGAACCGGCGCCGCCGCGCCATACGCACCGCTGCGTAGCGGGGTGTCCGACGGACCCGGGCCGGCCGGCCCGGGTCGGGGGAGGCGGCGCCGTGGGAAGGCGGCGCGCTCGCCGCGTTGGACTGTCCTGGAATTAGCCGCGAGGAGGCACAAGAGGCGCAAAAGGGTGCCGGGGTGGAGCGGGCGGTTGGGTTACTGGGCTAGTGAGTTACTGGGTTATTGGCCGATCGATGTCCTTCGCCCTCCGCAACCTGGGGATGCGGCGCCCCGCCGCGTCGGATCGGCCGACCGGGACGAGGGCGTCCCGGCCCCAGCGGCCCGAGGGTCGCGGCATCCGTCCGGCGCCTCGGCGATGGGCTCAGCTCGCGCGCCCGGCGCGGAGGTTCTGGGCGAGGCGGAGGATGTCGGAGAGCACGCCAGAGGCCGTGACGTCGCCGCCGGCGCCGGCGCCGCGGACGACGAGCGGGTACTCGCTGTAGCGCTCCGTGTGGAAAGCCACGAACGCCTCCGCGCCGCGCAGGCTGGCGGCGGGATGCGCCGCGTCGACCCCGACCGGCGCCACGGTGACCTTGGCGCCGTCGGCGCCGGGCTCGATGCGGGCGAGGTAGCGGAGCAGCCGGCCCTCGGACCTCAGCCGCGCGACGCGCGCGACGAAGTCGGCGTCGGCCTCGGCGAGCCGCTCGAGGAACCGCTCGGGATCGTCCTCCCGCAGGTGCCCGGCCGGCACGAAGGGCTCCAGCCGCACGTCGGCGAGGTCGAGGGAGAGGCCGAGCTCGCGGGCGAGGATCAGCGCCTTGCGGGCGACGTCGAGGCCGGACAGGTCGTCGCGCGGGTGCGGCTCGGTGTACCCGAGCTCCCGGGCGCGGCGCACCGCGGCCGAGAGGGGCACGCCCTGCGCGAGCTGCTCGCAAAGGTAGCCGAGCGTGCCGGAGAACGCGCCCTCGATGCGCCGCACGACGTCGCCGGTGCGCACGAGGTTCTTCAACGTCTCGATCACGGGCAGCGCGGCGCCCACCGTGGTCTCGTAGTGGTAGGCGCGGTAGTGGCGGCGCGCGGCGGCCAGCATCGCGTCGCGCTCGGCGCGCGGGAGCGCGAGCGGCTGCTTGTTGGCGGACGCGACGTTGATGCCGAGGTCGAAGGCCGCGGTGTACACCCGCTCCATGCCGGGCGAGGCGGTGCAGTCCACGAGCACGGGATTGGGCAGGCGCGCCAGCTCGGGCAGGAGGTCGGCCACGGCGCGCGTCTCCTTCGCCTCAACGAGGAGCGCGGCGGCCCGCGCGGGCGCGAGGCCGGCGGACGCGAAGATGCCGCCGTGGCTGCCGGCGAGGCCGACGAGCCGGACGTTCACGTCGTGCTGCGAGCGGAGCGCGTCGCCGTGGGCGGCGAGCTGCCTCAGCAGGCTGCCCCCGACGATGCCCTTGCCGAGCAGGAGCACGTTGAGCTCGGCGTGCGCGAAGTTGAACGACGCGTGCACGGTGCGCACGGCGAGCCCGGTGTCGGCGGCGTCCACCACCACGGAGATGCTGCGGGCGGCCGCGCCCTGCGCGAGCGCGCGGACGGGCACGCCGACGGTGCCGATGGCGTGCAGCATCCGGCCGGCGACGTTCGGGCGGCGGCCCATCGACTCCGCGACGAGCGTGACGAGCGACACGGGCGAGAGCACGGGGCCGAGCGTGAGGTCGCCGCGGTGGAGGTCGGCGGCGAGGGCCTGCGCGAGGATCTCCCGCGCGCGCGCCTCGTCGGCCGCAGGCACGACGACGGAGAACGTCTGGCCGAGCGTCGACTCGGTGGAGAGCCACACCCGCACGCCCTCCGCGTCGAGCGCGGCCACGGCGCGGCTGACGATGGGACGGCCGAGGCCGGTGCGGCGCGACTGCACGCCGAGGAGCGAGAGGTTCTCGAGGCTCGTGACGCAGGTCGGGCGCGAGGGGTCGGGATTGCCCGCGGCGTCGATGCGCGTGCCGGGGGCGTCGGGCTGCGTGGTGCTGCGGATGACCAGCGCCGCGCCGCACTCGCGCAGCGGGATGATCGTCCGCGAGTGGAACATGCGCGTGCCGAAGTAGGCCAGCTCCAGCGCCTCGTCGTAGGAGAGGCGGTCCACCGGCGCGGCCTCGCGGACGAGGTTGGGGTCGGCCGTCATGACGCCGAGGACGTCGGTCCAGACGGTCACGGACTCGGCCTGGAGGAGGGCCGCGAGGAGCGTGGCGGTGTAGTCGGAGCCGTTGCGGCCGAGCGTCGTCGTGTGCCCGTCGCGCGTCCGGCCGATGAAGCCGGTGACCACCGGCACGCGGCCGGCGAAGCCCGGCAAGAGGGCGGCGAACCGCTCCGCGGTGGCCGCGCGGTCCACCGCGGCCGCGCCGTAGGTCGCGTCGGTCACGACGAAATCCCGCGCGTCCACCGGGACCGCCGGCACGCCGCGCTCCTCGAGGGCGCGCGCGACGAGGGCCACGGAGATGCGCTCGCCCGCGCTGATGACGGCGTCGAGCGAGCGCGGCGAGCACTCGCGGGTGAGCTCGATGCCGGAGAGGGTGCGTTCGACCGGCGTGAGCACGGCCTCGACGTCGGCCTTGAACGCCCGCAGCCCGTGCGGCGTGAGCAGCGGCCGGGCGATGGTGGTCGCCAGCTCGCGCACGCGGCCGAGCTCGCCGCGCGCCTGCGCGATCTCGCCGTCGGCGGCGGAGCGGGCGGAGAGGATCAGCCAGTCGGTCGTGTCGCCGGGGGCGGAGACGACCACGGCCAGCGGCCGGGGCGCGGCGGCGACGAGGTCGAGGATGCGCGGCAGCCGGCCGGGGGTGCCGACGGAGGAGCCGCCGAACTTGTAGACCTGCCAGGGGGAGCTCATGGGACGGGCAGGCGCAGGGCCCGGCGCACGAGGCGGTCGAGCTGCGCCCATTCGAGGAGGAAGGCGTCGTGGCCGTGCGGGCTGCGCAGGGTCGCGCGGTCGGCGCGCGCGCCCGCCGCGCGGAGGGCGCGCACGAGGTCGGCCGACTGCGCCGGGGTGAAGAGCTGGTCGCTGTCCACGTCCACCACCAGCGCGCGCGCCCGGACGCGGGCGAGCGCGGGGCCGCGGCCGCCGGGGAGGGGACGGTGGAGGTCGTGGTGGTCCATCGCGTCGAGCTGCGACTCGTAGCAGGCGGCGGTGAACCGGCCGTGCAGCTTGCGGCCGTGGTGCTCGAGGTAGTCGCCGATGGTGGCGGCGGTCTGGCGGAGGCCGAGGCCCGGCTCCGCCCGGTAGGTGAGCATGGCCAGCTGCCGCGCGACCTCGAGGCCCCGCGCCGGGTCGTGCGGGTAGCCGGAGTCGGCCCGGAGGAGGCAGCGCGCCACGTGGTTCCACCCGGCCACCCACGCGCTGGTGGCCGCGGTGGTCGCGATCGGCAGCAGGCGCTCGCACCGGCGCGGGTCGAGCGCGGCGAGCGTGAGCGCCACCATCCCGCCGAGCGAGCCGCCGGCCGCGAGGTGGAGGCGCCTGATCCCGAGCGCGTCGAGGGCCTGTAGCTGCGCGCGCGCGAGGTCGGCCGTCGTCAGCGTCACCCGCCGCCGCGGGAACCCGGGCATGCCCGGCGCGCTGCTGCCGTAGAACGAGCCGAGGTTGTTGAGGCAGAGGAGGCGGAACCGGTCCGGGTCGAGCGCGCGGCCGGGGCCGATGAGGGGCTCCCACCAGCCGCCCGGCCCGCCGGCCTGCGCGCTGCCGGTGAGCGCGTGGACGAGCAGCACGGTCGGCACGTCCGCGCGCGGGGCGGAAGGCAGGTCGCCCTCCCGGCTCCACCACCACGCCGCCGCCCGGTGCGCGCGCACGCGCCCGCCCCGGGCGAGGGTCAGCGCGGGGAGCGCGAGCAGGAACGTCTGCGGGGCGGACGGCACGGCCCCATCGCACGACGCCCGCGCCGGACGCTCAACGGGGCACCAAGTCATACCCGACCGAAATTTCATTGGGAATATGACACGGCGGCGGCGGGGGGAGGAAGGGGGGAACACTGATTTCCGCTAATCTTCGCTAATCGGGCGCAAGCCCGGATTCCACCGGAGTTTTTTCGGGAACGGTTCAGGACCCGGAGAACACGAGCAGCCAGTCTCACGCCCGCGGCAAAACGATCGCGCGACGATGAATTCCAGTGAACTCAAGCAGGAGGGGTACGACTTCATGGCCGCGGCGTTTGAGGTCTACAACGTCCTCGGGTCGGGTATGGCGGAGGAGGTCTATCAGGAGTCGTTGGAGCTCGAGCTGGGACTGCGGCGGATCGATTTCTCCTCCAAGCCGGAAGTGGCCGGAATCTACAAGGGTCGCCGACTGCAGCGCCGTTACCTGCCTGACCTCCTCGTCGGCGGAGCGATCGTGGCCGAGTTGAAGTCGGTTTCGGCGCTGCTGCCCGAGCACGAGGCCCAACTGTTCAACTACCTGCACCTCACCCGCGTCCGGGTCGGGTATCTGCTCAATTTCGGCCGCGTCGGTGGACTGGAGTGGAGGCGCTTCCTCATGCACCCCCGGCTCGGGATTAGCGTTGATTAGCGGAGATGAGTGTTCCCCCGCCTTCCCCGTCCGGTGACGCGGACGCGGCTTGCGCCGGGGGGGCGGGGCGGCGGCAATCGCGGCGTGTCCGCGTTCCGTCATCGTCCCCTCGGCGAGCCCATCCCGGGGTCGCCGCATTCCGTGTCGTGCAGCCTGCCCGCGCTGGCGGACGTGGTCGGTTACGAGGAGCGGGACCCGCGGGTGCTCGGGCGCATGGCGGCCGGCTACCCGCGGTTCGCGGTGCATCCCTTCGTGGCGGAGCTGACCACCGCGCTGGCGGCGGAGCACGCGCGGCCGGGCGAGCAGGTCTGGCCGCTCCTCAACCCGCGCGCGGCCGGCGCGCTGCTCGGCCACCTCGGCGAGGGCCGGGTGCTCGCGGGGGCGGACGTCGTGGCGGTCGCGCACCGCGCGGACCCCGACCTCGCCCAGCGCGCCAAGCTCTGGCTCCAGCACACCGGCGGCCTGCTCAGCTCGCGCGGTGCGGAGGACGCCCTCGCGCGCCGCGGCCGGCGGGCGGCGGCGCCGGAGGCGGCGTTCGCGGGCGACGCGGCGGCGGAGGTCCGGCGCGTGCTGGCGCCCCTCTTCCCCGGGGCGGCGGACGGACTCGTGCTCGCCTCCAGCGGCATGAGCGCGATGCACGCGGCGTTCCGCGCCGTCGGCGCGGCGCAGGCTGCCCGCGGACGCACCGCCTGGATCCAGCTCGGCTGGCTCTACCTCGACACGCTCGCGCTCCTGCGGAAGTTCACGGCCGATCCGGCGCGCGACCACCTCGTGCAGCTGGACGTGACCGACCTCGGCGCCCTTGAGCGGCTCTTCGCCGCGCACGGGACGCGCCTCGCCGGCGTCGTCACCGAGACGCCGACCAACCCGCTGCTCCACACCGGCGACCTCGCCGCGGTCGCCGCGCTCTGCCGGCGCCACGGCGCGCGGCTGGTGGTGGACCCCTCGATCGCGTCGCCCTTCAACGTGGACGTGCTGCCGGCTGCGGACGTCGTGGTCTTCAGCCTGACCAAGTACGCCTCGCACGCCGGCGACGTCATGGCCGGCGCGGCGGTGGTCAACCCGGCGACGGAGGACGCCGCCGCGCTGCGGGCCGCGCTCGCCGCGCAGGTCGACCCGCCGTACCCGCGGGACCTGGCGCGGCTGGCGGCGGAGATCGGCGAGGCGCCCGCCGTCGCGGCGCGGATCAACGCCGCGACGCCGCGCGTGGTGGACTTCCTCACGTCCCATCCCGCCGTGGCGCGCGTGTGGTGGTCGGGCCAGCCCGCCACCGCGGCGGCCTACGCGCGGCTCGCGCGCTCGCCCGGGTCGGTCGGCGCGGTCGTCTCGTTCACCCTGCGCCGGCCGCTGGCGGAGGTGTACGACCGCGTCGCGGTGGCGAAGGGCCCGAGCTTCGGCATGGGCACGACGCTGCTCTGTCCGTACGTCTACCTCGCGCACTACGACCTGCTGCCGCACCGCTCGTCCAGCGACGAGCTGGCGCGGGCCGGCCTGTCGCCGGAGCTGCTCCGCCTCTCCGTCGGCACCGAGCCCGTCGACGACATCCTCGCGGCGCTCGCCGCCGGCCTGGACTGAAGCACTTCCGGTCTGACCCGGTTCCGCCCCCGGCCCCACCCGCGGCCTGGCCCCGCCGCACCTCCGCCCTCACCGCCCGCCCCGGGACTGCACCCCTTGCTCCCTCCCCCCGCGCCCGGCTCCAGCTCAAGTGTCACCGAATAGGTGACGGTGGCGCCAGATTCACGGGTGTGGACCGTCGGCGAAGGTGCGATGCCGTCGACAAACGAGTGTCACCGATTGGGTGACGCTGGGGTGACGCGGGGGCGGCGCGAGGGGAGTAGGTGGTGGGGCAGTGCGCGATTCCCCCGGGGTGCGTGCGGATCGGTTGGGTCCGCGCGTTGGCGGGGGAAGCGGGGGCGTCAGCCGCCGCGCACCTCGACGGCCGTCACGGCGGGCAGGGTGGCGAGTCGGCGGGCGACGAGGCGTGCGCGTGGTTCGCCGGTGCGGCAGGTGAGCTCGATGCCGGCCGCGCCGGCGGCGTCCTCGACGCGGTAGCGCAGCGCGCGGACCTCGACCTCGGGCACGGCGAGCTTCTGCAGCACGCGCGGGAGGAGGAGGCGGTCGGTCGCGCCGCGCACCACGATGGTCCAGTCGCGCGCGGTCGCGGCCTCGTGCCACAGGGCGGGAGACGGAGGCGGTTGGGGGGGAGGGACGGAGGGGGCGGTCTTCATGGGCAAAAGAAAAGGCCCCGGGCGGAGGATCCGCGCGGGGCCGGGAAAGGGACGGGAGGGGGTGACGCCTCAGCGACCGTCGCTTCCCCGCCACGGGCGGGCGAAGCGGCCGATAATCGACAGGGAGGCGCGGAGCGAAGTCACGACGGCCGCGAGCCAGACGCCGGAGCGCCCGCGCGGCAAGTCCGCGGCCGTGGTCCCTTCGGGCCAGCAAAGGGGAGTCGCCGATGGGCGCTCATCTCGGGGCGTCGGTTGCGACGCCGCGGCGGAGCAGGGGGCCGGATCGGCTTCCGTCTTCGCCGGGTCCGTCGCCTGCTCCACTTTCCGGGCTCCCGGGGAGCGATTCCGGGAGTCCTGCTCCGGCGACCATCACGACTTGCCGGACTTCCCGAGGAGCTTCTCGAGTTCCGCGGCCAGTCGTGCCCCGGTCAGGTTGTGACCGACGACCTTCCCCTCGCGATCGATGAGCAGGGTGTAGGGAATGCCCGACATGCCGTAGGCGACCCCGAGATTGTTGGCCACCGAGCACTTCCATCCGGCGAGGCTGGACACGTGCTGCCAGGGGAGCGCGTCCTCCGCGATCGCCTTGAGCCAGCGGTCCCGCTGGTGGTCGATGGAGACGCTGACCACGGTGAAGCCGGCGTCGTGGTACCGCTCGTAGAGCCGGACGACGTTCTTGTTCTCGGCCCGGCACGGCGCGCACCAGGAGGCCCAGAAGTCGATCAGGACATACTGGCCGCGCAGCGACGACAGCGTGAACGGCTTCCCGTCCGGGTCGGGCAGCGTGAAATCCGGGACCACCTGACCGATGTCGGTGCGGCGCAGGATCTCCGCCCGCTCCTGCAGGCGTCGCGTATACCAGTTCGCGGGGGCCGTCGGATCGAGCCGCTCCAGCAGGGCCCGCAGGTCGGCGTACTTCAGCTGACCGATGCCCGCGGACAGGAACTCGGGCGCGAGGATCGTGCGGTTGTTGCGCAGCGCGAACTCGCGGCGGAACGGGTAGAAGACCTCGCGGTGCTGCCGATCGATCTCCGCGGCCAGTCGGCTCTTCTCCGCGGGGTCCGTCGCGCTGCGCCACGAGGTGCGCAGCTCGGCGATCCGCCGCTCGACCGGTGCGATCTCCGCGAGGTATCGCCCGAACGCGTCGTTGGACGGGGTGCCGGAGGCGGCGACCGAACCGTCCGGTCCGCGGGCGATGCGGATGGTGCCGGGTTCCAGGTAGAGCTCCACGCGTCCGATGCCTCCGCCCGACAGGTAGACCTTGTTGCCGAGGAAATCGCCCTCGTGGGAGAACACGAAGCGGCCGCCGGCGGCGGTGGTCTCGGCCACGACGACCCCGTCGAAGGCCTGGTGAAGCCGGACGGGGCCGTCGGCGAGGCCCGGGATGCTGCCTTCGATGCGATATCCGGCGGACAGCGTGAGCGCGGTGCCAAGCAGGAGGAGGGCGAGGGTCTTCATGGGATGGGGGGCAGGGATGGATGCGCGCGTCAGAACCGCTTCTGCAGCGAGACCTGGAAGCGCCGGCCGCGGGGGTCGATGGTGCCGAGGATCGGCGTCCTCTGCGGCGTCAGGTCGGGCTCCTTCTCGAGGACGTTGTAGACGTTGACGCTGAGGCGCACGTCCTGGAAGAAGTGGCGCCACCACGACCGCGGCTGCCACGCGCCGCGGGCGAAGTCGTAGGAGGCGTTGGCGTCCCACAGGGTGACCGCCTTGTTGAACTGGGTGCCGTTGTTGAAGTACTGGCCGCCCGGGAAGTAGCGGCCCCAGTAGGACGACGTGTAGGTCGCGGTGACGCCCAGGCTCGCCGGTCCCCGGCTCCACGACAGCAGGCCGGTGCCGCGCCAGTAGCCGCCCGGCATGTTGTTGACGACGGGCGAGCGCGGTGCGCCCTGGAGCTCCGCCCGGCGCGGCTTGTTCGCGGTCACCCGGAGATTGAAGTCGCCGATCCGCTCGAAGCGCCGGAAGTAGCGCATCTGGTAGTCCAACCCCGAGGCGCGATAGCTGGCCAGGTTGATCGCGCGGGTGTCCACGGCGGTGATCAGTCCGGGCAGGCCCGCCGCCACGTCGGCGGGGGTGCGCTCGGCGCGCGTGAGGCGCTCCGGGTAGTTCGAGATGATCTCGCCCAAGGATCCACCGACCCGGTCCCGCTGGCGGATGTCGTAGTAGTCGACCGAGAACGAGAGGCCCGCGATGCGGGGAACCTCGATGACCACGCCTGCGTTCACGTTCTCCGACGTTTCCGGCTCCAGGCCGAGGTTGCCGCCGCGGGTCTGGATGAGGGGTCCGACCACCTGTTCGCCGTTGCGGCCGGGGTCGAAGATGTTGGCCGCCAGGCCGACGATGACCGTCGACGAGGTCACCGGGGCGTAGGTCTGGGAGAGCGTCGGGGCCTTGAAGCCCTCCCCGTAGCTGCCGCGCAGGGCCAGCCACTTCACCGGGTAGTAGAAGAGACTGTAGCGGGGCACCGTCTTCGCGCCGAAGTCGGAGTACTCGTCGCGCCGGGCGGACAGGTTCAGGCTGAGGCGGTGGACGAGCGGCAGGGGCCGCTGCTCCGCGACGATGGGCACCTGCACCTCGGCGAAGAGGCCGTTGGCCTGTCGGCTGACCGACGAGCGGAGCCGCCCGAAGATGTCCGTCGGGGCGACCTGGAACTTGGCGTACTCCTCCTGGCGCTCGAAGCCGACGGCGGCCTTCAGCTCGCCGGCCGGCAGCGTCGCCAGCGGTCCGTCCGCCTTCAGGTCGTAGGTCCAGACCGTCGGCCGCTCCGCGTAGCTGCCGTCGATCAGCATGGACCGGAGGAGCTCGACCGAGTTGGGCGAGTTGCGGGTGCCGTCGTTGAGGACGATGGGGCGCCGGGCCGGGTCGTTGATCGCCGCCTGCAGGGCCGTCGTCCCCTGGAAGACCCCGCCCGCGCCGGCGCCGGTGGCGCTGTAGTCGGACTCCTGCAGCTGGACGGCCGCCTCGTACCGCCAGTCGCGCGGGAGGCGGCCCCGGATTCCGGCCAGGAAGGTCTGGGTGACCGTCTCGTAGTTGGTGTCCAGCAGCGGAACCATCTCCCAGTAGGCCCGCCGCACGAAGATCGGCACCCCGAACGGATTGCCCGGATAGCCGGCGGGCACGAGCACCGACACCGTCGTGGGATTGCCGGGACGGAACGAGGTCAGCGAATTCCATGAGACTTCGCCGAACGCCGTCACGGCCGGATGGAACTGGTACTCCATGCCGAGCTTCGCGCCCTCGTTCTGCCGGTTGCCGAAGACCTGGTACTTCGGGGCGTCGAAGAAGTCCGGCAGCGGTCCGGCGTTCGCGAAGTCGGCGACGGTCAGGTTGACTCCGTTCGAGCCGGCGGGGATGGCGGCGTCCGGCGAGTCGAGTCCGGGCAGGTTCGCCCCGCTCTGCGTGCGGATGCTGCCGGGGCCCTCCCGGATGATGCCGCGCCCGTCGGTTCCGCCGAGCGGACGCCGGTCGTTGGAGGCGCTGAACCAGCGGTCGCGGGGGGAGAGCGAGTTGGTCTTCGACCAGTTGGCCGAGAGGTTGAGGAGCAGTCGGCCGGTGCTGTAGCCGGAGTTGAGCTGGAGGTTGGTGTACCCGGTGTCGCTCTCGAACGTGTTGCCGTAGGTCGCGGTGAGCTGGGAGCCGCGGTAGTTGCGCTTGAGGATGATGTTGATGACGCCGGCCAGCGCGTCCGCCCCGTACACGGCGGACGCCCCATCGGTGAGGACCTCGATGCGCTCGATGGCGGACATGGGGATGCCGCTGAGGTCGTACGAGTCGAGGCCCATCGCCGATCCGAGCTTCGGCACCCGCCGTCCGTTGACCAGCAGCAGCGTGGCGGTGTTGCCGAGGTTCCTCAGGCCGCCGTTGAAGTTCACGCGGCCGCCGTTCTGGGCCAGGTTCGTGACGCCCGTCTCCGGCGTGCTCTCCCAGGCGATCGTCGGAAGCTGGGGAATGTAGTTGTTCAGGTCCGTCATGACCTGGACTCCCATCGTCTCGAGGTCCCTCGCGGTGTAGCTGATGACCGGCTGCATCGTCGCCTCGCCGAGCACACCGCGGATGCGGGAGCCGGTGACGGTGTAGTCCTCGAGCTTCAGGGTCCCGTCCGGCGCCTGCGCGGCGGCGGGAGTCTGGACGGTGGCCTGGCCAGCCGCCCGCGCGTCAGCGAGGCGGCTTGGGGCGTTTTTTGCGTCGGGCGGGAGGCGGTTGACGGTGAAGGCGCCGGTCTTCTCGTCCTGCACGAGCACCAGCTCCGTGCCGGCGAGCAGGCGGTTGAGGGCCTCGCGGGCCGTGAAGTCGCCGCTCACGGGCTTCGTCGCCACGCCGCGGACGTCGTTGACGAGGAAGACGACCTGCTCGCCCGACTGCTCGGTGAACTGCTTGAGCGTCGCGGCGGCGTCGCCGGCCGCGATGGCGTAGGACTTCCTGGGCGCCTCGGCGGCGGCGAGGCCGAGGGCGCAGGCGATGAGCGCGACGAAGCCGGCGAACCGGCGCACGGGATTCCACGGGGTTGGGTTCATAGGCGACCGGGTGTGGTCCGGTCTAAGGGTCTGACGAACCGGCGCGCGCCTCGGGCTATGCGGCCCGCGGGGATTCCCGCGTCAACGCGCCCGCCGCAGCACGATGCGGTCCGGGCCGGCCCGCTCGGCCTCGATGCGCTCGTCGCTCACGAGGAGGCGGACGAAGGCCTCGACGTGCTCCGCGCGGAAGCTGCCGCCGACCGGCAGGTCGCCCAGGTCCGCGTCGGCCAGTTCGATCTGCACGCGGTTGCGGGCGTTGAACTGCCGCACCACCTCCGCCAGCGGGGTCTCGACGAAGACCAGCCGCGGCTCCTGCCACGAGAGCTCCTCGCGGATGATCGCGGGGGAGACGTTGCGCACCACGGGCGCCTCGACCTGCGCGGCGCGGGCGGAGGCGACCGTCACGCGCTGGCCCTCGGCGAGCTCGGCGACCGGGGCGGGCGCCGCGCCGGCCGCCGGCTCGGGCGTCTCGACGCGGACGCGGCCCTCGGTCACGAGGACGTCGACCTTGCCGGGCTGCAGCCGGACGTTGAAGGCGGTGCCCACGGCGCGCACGGCGACGCCGTCGGCGTCGACCACGAACGCGCGCGCCGGCTGCTTCGCCACCTGGAAGGTGGCCTCGCCGCGCACGAGCGCGACGCGCCGTTCGGCGGCGGTGAACCGTTCGCGGATCTCGCTGTTGGCGTTGAGCACGACGACGGAGCCGTCGGGCAGCGTGACGCGCTGGAAGCCGCCGACCGTCGTGGCGTGGCGGGCGGTGAATTCGGGGACGTTGGCGCCGGTCGGGGCCCACCACCACGCCGCCGCGGCCAGCGCCAGGCACGCGGCGAGCGCGGCCGTGGCCGCGAGGGTGGTGGGAAACGGCACGACGCGGGCCGGCCGCGCCAGCAGGTCGCGGTCGGGGTGCACGCGCGCCTCCGGCCGGAACTCCCGCAGCGCCTGCAGGCCCCGCCAGGTCGCCTCGAGCCGGGCGACGGCCTCCTCGTGGCGCGGATCCGCGCGACGCCAGGCGGCGAAGGCCGCGGCGTCTTCCGGCGCGAGCCCGCCGTCGCGTTCGGCCAGCCAGGCGGCCGCGGTGGCCGCGATGGCCTCGTCGGGCGGCGGAACGGAGGGGATGGGGCGGTGGTTCACGGGGGGGATTCAGGGTCGGTCGAGGCGGCGCAGGCCCCGGGTGCCAAGGAAGTCCGCGCAGCGGCGCATGCCCTTCGCGAGCTGGGCCTTCACGGTGTGCTCCGAGATGCGGAGCTCGGCGGCGATTTCCTTGTGGGAGAGTCCATAGAGGAGGCGCAGGGTCATCACCTGGCGGCACCGGTCCGGCAGCGTGCGCACGGCCTCCGCCAGGAGGTCGAGCTCCTGCTGCCGACCGAGGGCGTCGGCGACGTCGGGCCTCTCTTCCATGACGGGCAGGGCCGCCATGTCGGCTACGCCCTCGATCGTGACGACTTGGCGACGGCGGAACAGGTCGAGGGCGAAGTTGCGCGCGGTGGTGAAGAGGTAGGCCTTGGCGTAGCCGACCTTGCCCGCCTCCCGGGCCCGGATCAGGCGCAGGTAGGACTCCTGGACGACGTCGTCGATGTCCGGCAGGAAGGGGAACTTGCCCCGCAGCCACGCGCGGAGGCCGGCCTCGTGGGGCTGCACCTCGCGCGCGAACCATCCCGCATCGCGACCCGGCGCAGGACCGGAGGACGGCTGGGAATCGGCGGACATGGCGCGGGAGGCTGGGGAATCGGGACGGGGCGGGCCAGTCGGGAAACGACGGCCCAACCTTGCTATGACGAGCGGCCCGGGGATTCGGGCTATCGCGAACGCGCAGAAGCCGAATGTTCCGCCGGTTGCCCGCCGGGCGGACAGGCCACCCGGGGAACCCACGGGGGTGGCCGGGCCCGGGAGAACGAGAAAGAGAACGAGGAACGAGAACGAAGCCGAACCGCCTGGTCGGGCGGTTCGGGGTCGGCGCGGGTGGGCGGGGATCCGGGTGGGATCCCGTTCGCGGCGGGGTCTAGAGACCCCGCCCCTCCAGGGACGGAACGTCAGTTCCCGCGGGCCTTGAGCTGGCGGGCGGCCTTCTCGAGGATCTCGGGGGCGACGGCGATGCCGGCCTTGGCGAGGGAGGCGTCGAGGATGACCTCGCCCTTCTGGTAGCCGATGACGATGTCCACGACCTTGCCGGTGCGGTCGATGATGAACTGGGTCGGGATGCCGCGGACGCCGTAGAGCTTGTGCGAGGCGCGCTCCGGGCTGCGCTCGGCCTTGTCGTGGGTCCAGATCATGTCGGGGTAGGTCGCGGCGTTGCGCGTCACCCACTCCTCGAACTTGGCGCGCGTGTCGCTCGTGCAGGAGCCGAGGACGACGACGCCCTGGTCCTTGTACTGCTTCGCGACCTCCTGCGTGTGCGGCATGGCGGTCATGCACGGCCCGCACCAGGTCGCCCAGAAGTCGAGGACGACGACCTTGCCGCGGAAGTCGGAGAGCTTCACGTCCTTGCCGTCGAGCGTCTGCGTGGTGAAGTCCGGCGCCATCGCGCCGACCTTGAGCATCTCGACGCGCGGCTCGGGCTTGGGCGTCGAGGCGGCGAAGTCCTCGTCGGTCCAGACCTTGCCCGGCCGGTCGGCGTCCGCCAGCGCGACGCCGGCGCGGAGGAGCAGGTTGGCGAGGCCCTCGTCGTACTTCGGGCCGAAGCCCGCCATCCAGCCCACGACCTTGCCCTGCGCGTCGAACACGAGGGTGCTCGGCACGGGCGGCATGACGCCACCGAGCTTCACCGTGACGAGGGCGTCGTAGTGGGCGCGGGAGGCGGTGCGGAAGGCGGCGATCTCCTCGTCGGACATCTCGTCCTGCGGCTTGGCCGGGCGCGGGGGCTGGCCGGAGGGGTCGAGGTAGAGCGGGAACGGGTAGGCGGCTTCATTCTTGCTCCGCCAGTCGCGGACCGCCTCGGGCGAGGCAAAGCCGCCCAGTCCGGCGAACGCCACGGCCGGGTACTTCCGGCTCCAGGCGTTCCAGGCGGCGAGGTAGGCGTCGCCCGGGCCGTTGGCGCCGGACCACACGCCGAGCACGAGGACCTTGCCGGGGGCGACCTGCGCGAGCTTCGTCGGCGAGCCGTCGAGGTTCCAGACCTCGACCTCGGCGGGCGCGTCGCCCGCCTGGAGGCGGCCGAAGCCCCGGTTGAACGACGGGCGCGGGATGGCGGCCTGCGCGGCGCGCTCGCGGTCGGCGGCCTCGGACTTGGCGACCTGCTCGCGGCCCTTGGCGACGACGGCCGCGTCGACCTTCACGCCGGCGGCGGCGAGGAAGGCCTCGGTGCGGGCGTCGTCCTTGCCGCCGTTGCCCACGACCACGCCGGCGACCTTGCCGTCGCGGCCGATGATGAACTGCGTGGGGATGCCGCGCACGCCGTAGAGCCGGCTGGAGGCGCGCTGCTCGAAGGTCGGGCTGCCGCGCTCGTTCGGGTCGAAGGCCCAGACCATGTCCGGGTACTTCGGCGCGTTGCGCGGGATCCACTCCTCGAACTTGGCGATGGTGTCGCTCGTGCCCGAGGCGAGGACGACGACGTCCTGGTCCTTGTACTTCTTCGCGAGCTCCTGCGTGTGGGGGAACGAGGCGATGCACGGCCCACACCACGTGGCCCAGAAGTCGAGGACGACCACCTTGCCCTTGAAGTCGGAGAGCTTCACCTCGCGTCCGTCCACCGTGCGCATGGCGAAGTCGGGCGCGACCGCGCCGGCGGCGAGCGTCGCCGGACCCTCGGGCGCGCGGGGCGCGGCGGGGGCGGGGGCGATGGTCCCGGCGGGCCGGGCGGCGGGGAGCATTCCTCCGCCCATCGGGGCCGGGGCGGGCGCGGCCCGGAGGGCGGCGAGGGTGTCGTCCACGCGCTGCTGGTCCTCCGCCGTGAGCTTCACGCCCGCGCGGCCGACGATCTCGCGGAGCAGGCCGCTGACGCGCGGGCCCATGCCGATGATGCCGCCGACCAGCCGGCCGTCGGGGCCGACGACGCAGTACGCCGGGTACATGCCGGCGCCGAAGATCATGTACGACACGGCCTCCATCACGGCCTTGCCGGCCGGGTCCCACGAGACCGTGTGGCCCAGCGCGGCGGCGTTGGCGCGCGCCCACTCCTCGAACGAGGCGCGCTCGGTGGCGGTGTTGATGGACCACACGGCGAGGCCCTGGGCGGCGTAGGCGGCGTGGAGCGCCGCGACGTCGGCCGGCGGGTTGCGCGCGCCGGTCCAGAAGCTGATGAAGACCGTGCGGCCCTTGAAGTCGGACAGCTTCACCTCGCGCCCGGCGGCGTCGGTCGTGGTGAAGTCCGGCACCGTCTCGCCCGCGGTCATGTTGGCGAACCGCAGCGTCGGCGTCGGCGCGGCGGCGGCCGCAGCCGGAGCCGGAGCCGGAGCCGCGGCGGGCGCGAGCGCCAGGGCGGGCTTCTCGGCCGGGGCGGCGGCGGCGGGCGCGGCCGGGACCGCGACGGGCACGCCGGCCTCGGCGAGGAGCCGGAGCACGGCGGGATTGTCGTTCGGACCGCCGCCGCTGGCGCGGCCGACGACGCGGCCGTCGCGGCCGATCACGAAGTAGCTGGGGAACATCGAGACGCCCCAGTCGCGGTGGAAGGTCGACTCGCGGAAGCCCTCGCGTCCGGCCGGGTCGTGCGCGGTGAGGAAGCGGTACTTGTCGCCGTTGCGCTTCACCCAGCCGTCGTAGTTCTCGCGCGTGTCGGAGGTGCAGACCGCGAGGACGACGAGCCCGTCGCCGGCGTGCTTCTCGGCGAGGGCGCTGTTCTTCGGCATGGCGGCGACGCACGGGCCGCACCAGGTGGCCCAGAGGTCGAGGAGCACGACCTTGCCGCGGAAGTCGGAGAGCTTCACGTCGGCGCCGTCCGGCCCCTTCACGGTGAAGTCGGGCGCGACGTCGCCGGGCTGCGGGCCGTGGGACGCCTTGCGCGCCGCCGGAGCGTCCGGGGTCGGAGCCGCGGCCGGCGGGTTTTGGGCGAAGACGGAGGTCAGGGCCGCGGTGAGGGCGAGGAGGAGGGACAGGACGCGAGGCATGGGAGGAGAGGGGCCCGCCGCGAGATCGGTTCGCCGCGGGCGTGGAGGGAGGGGAAGGGGGACCGCCCGATCGGTCGGGCGGTTCCCGGGAGATGAGGGGAGCGAAGGCCTGACGGCTTCCGCTACGCGGTCGGGCTCAGAGCGGGAGGACGAACGAGAGCTCGTAGGCGCGGCCGAGAATCAGCTGGCTGTGGAGGCCGGCGTTGAAGCCCCAGAGCGTGTCCGAGAACGGCGGCTCCTTGTCGAAGACGTTGCTCACGCCGAGGCCGACGCGGAGGCCCTTGCCGTAGCCGCGCCAGACGCCGTCCTTGAACTCGTAGCTCGCGCGCAGGTCGAGCTTGGTCACGGCGGGCGTCGGGTAGTAGGTCACCGCGGTGCTGTTGGCCACGAGGTTGTTGCCGGCGTTGTTGGAGGTGAAGCCGTCGAGGTACCAGAGGAAGGCCGAGGCGTTCCAGTTGCCCTTCCGCCAGAAGAGCGAGCCGTTGAACTTCCACTGCGGCGGGGCCGAGGTGTCGTCCTCGAGCACGACCGAGGGCTGGCCGGGCGCGATCTGGCGGGTGGCCTCGAGGGTCTGGCTGGCCGAGAACATCACGCGCCAGCGGCCGAAGTCCTCCCGGGGCAGGGTGTACTCGACCGAGTAGTCCGCGCTGCGGTTCACCACCTTGCCGAAGTTGACGAAGGTGATGCTGACCGCGGTGATCTGGCCGGGCTGGTTCAGCGCGGTGTCGGCGGCGGTCGGCGCGGCGCGCGTGACGCGGCCGGGGAACAGCGCCTCGTTGTTCACGATGGTCTGCGCGCTGAGCTGCTGGAGGACGTTGGTCTGGGTCGTCTCGTAGTAATCGGCCTGGAAGCGGAAGCCCGGGAGGAACTTCGGCTCGTAGACGAGGCCGGCGAAGGTGTTCTCGGAGTCCTCGGGGCCGGGGTTCGGGTTCGAGCCGCGGGAGACGACGACGCCGGTGGTGGCGGTCGGCGTGCGGCGCGGGTCGGTCACGCTCGACGTGAAGTTCGGCTGCACGACGAGGTACTCGGTCACGCCCGGGGCGCGGAAGCCCTCGCTCCAGCTGCCGCGGACCAGGACGGAGTCGACCGGCACCCAGGAGAAGCCGAGCTTCGGCACCGAGGCGGAGAAGGGGCCGACGTCCTCGGTGCGGCCCACGGCCTGGAGTTCGAGGCGGCGGGTGAAGTCCATCGCGTTGGACTTGCCCACCAGGGGAATCGAGACCTCGGCGAAGACGGCCCGCGAGGTCTGCGTGCCGGTGAGGGACGTCTCGGTCGCGACCGGGATCAGGGCGGTCGAGTAGCTCGAGGTGATGCTCACGACCTCGGAGCGGCTGGTCGAGGCGCCGAAGGCGGCCTTGACCGGTCCGCCCCAGATGTCGAAGAGCTCGCCGTCGGCCGAGAAGTCGAGCCCCTGCAGCTCGGACTTCGAGTAGAGGCGCGGGTAGAGTGCCAGCGTCTCGAGCAGCGCGGCCTGCGAGGGCGCGCCGGGGGCGCGGTAGTCGATGAACGGATTGAAGCGGCGGCTCGCGTCGGGGTTCGTCAGCAGCGCGAGGAAGCCGGCCGAGTTGTACGTGCGGGTGACCTGACGCGTCTTCTGTTCGCTCCAGCTCGTGCCGAGGTCCCACTCCCAGCTCTGCCCGAAGGTGCCGCGGAAGCCGGCGGTGGAGGCGTCGGCGAGGGTGCGGACCGTCTGGGACTCGGGACCGAACTCCGGCAGCATCATGCCGATGCTGACGTTCTGGTTGAAGGGATTGAGCGCGGCCGGGAGGATGGCGGCGGAGCCGAAGCCGCCGGTCAGCGTGTTGGCCGAGAGCTGCGCGCTCTGCCAGCTGCGGGTCTTGCTGGTGCGGAAGCTGCCGTAGGCCTCGAGCCACTCGCTGAAGCGGTAGCTGCCGTTGGCGCTCAGGCCCTCGCGCTGCGACTTGGGCAGCAGGTCGAGGAATTCCGCCGTGTTGAGGCGGCGCTGGCCGGAGGCGTTCACGAGGGTGGCGGGCGGGACGGGGGTCGTGACGGGCGTGAATTGGGAGAGGCTCGGCGTGCCGGTGGCGCCGACCGGGCTGAGGACGACGCGGACACCCGGGATCGCGTCGAAGGTGCCTGCAACGACGCCGCCCGAGGCCTGCACGACGGCGGGGTAGCCCCAGTTGAGGCGGTAGTCGCGGCCGAAGCCGGTGGCGCCGGTGGCGGTGAGGGTGGAGACCGGGATCGCGGTGTGGTTCTGCTCGCGCGAGAAGGAGCGGTTGGAGGCCTTGAGGTTCTGGCGGTCGAAGTACTCGAGCGAGATCGAGCCCTGGAAATTGCCGAACTTGAAGCCCTGGATGACGGTGGCGTTGCGCTCGCGGCCGCCGCCCCGCTCGGAGAACTTGGCCGCGCCGGAGAGTTCGGTGCCGACGTAGTCCTTCTTCAGGATGATGTTGATGACGCCCGCGACCGCGTCGGCGCCGTAGATGGCGGAGGCGCCGTCGGTGATGACCTCGACGCGCTCGATCATCCCGAGCGGGATGGTGTTGAGGTCGACGAAGCCCTGCCGGGTGTCGGTCGAGCGGTTGCCCGCGCCGGACTGGGCGGCGCGCCGGCCGTCCACGAGCACGAGGGTCGAGCCCGAGCCGAGGCCGCGGAGCGACACGCCGGAGACGCCGGTCTGGGCGGCGGGCGCGGCGGAGGAGCCGAGCACGAGGTTGAAGGCGGGCGACGACGTCTCCGTGCGCTGGCCGAACTCCGGATTGAGCTCGTTCGGCGCGGAGCCGCGGCCCGAGGCGATGCCCGAGTAGGTCTGCGGGATCTGGTTGAGGAAGTCGGCGAGGGTGAACGCGCCGGTCGAGCGGATGTAGTCGGCGTCGTAGGCGCTGACCGGCGACGGCCCGGCCGTCTCCGTCTGGCGGATGCGCGAGCCGAGCACGCGGAACTCCTCGAGCTTCACCGCCGGCTGCAGTTCGGTCGCGCGGGTCGTGGTGGCGCGGGCCGCGGCGCGGGTCTGGACGGACAGCGCGCCGGTGGCGGCGTCCTGGGCGACGACGAGGTCCGTCCCGGCCAGCATGGCCTCGAGCGCCTCGCGGGCGCCGAGCTCGCCGGCGACGGGCCGGGTGGGCACCCCGCGGACGGCCTCGACCGGGTACACGATCTGCACGCCGGATTGCTGGGAGAAGGTGCGCAGCGTCGCGGCGGCGTCGCCGGCCGGGATGCTGTACGACTTGCGGGGGGCGTCGGCCGCGGACGCGGCGAGCGTCAGGAGCGCGAACGAGAGCGACAGGACCGCGACGCGGGGTCGGCGCAGCAGTCGGGGCAACGAGGGCAGGGTGTTCATAGGTTTTCTGGTGAACGGACGGGAGAAGGGGTGCCCGTCGTGAGGAACGACGGACGGTGGCACCGTTTCCATTAGGCGGTTCGAGGGGAATCCGCACGGCTTCAGACCGTCCTATGACCGAGCCCCGGCGCCCGGAGGCGGCCCGCGACCCACGGAATGGGCGCCCGCGGGTGGCCCGGGCGCTCCGAGCCCGGGTAGCACGTCACCCGAACATCGACTCGCGGAACCCCAACGTCCGCCGGAGCGGAAGGCGTGAGCCTTTCGCGCCTCGGGCCGACGCCCGCCTCAGCGCGCCGCCCGGAGGACGGTGCGGCCGCCGGCGTCGGTCTCGGCGGCGACGCCCCAATCCGACTCGAGCAGGCGGACGAAGGCGGCCGCGTTGTCGGCCCGGAAGTTGCCGGCGATGCGCAGGGCGGCGAGGTCGCGGTCGGCGATGACGAGTCCGGCGGCGCCGTGGCGGTTGAACTCGGCGATGGCCTGCCCGAGCGGCATGTCGTCGAACTCCAGCCGGAGCCCCTGCCAGGCGAGTTCGCGCTCGATCTCGGCCGCGCTGGCGGCCGTGACCGGCGGCGGGGCGGGCGTCGGGCCGGCGACGCTGACCGAGGTGCGGTCGCCCGCCTGGAGCATGACGGCGTTGAGCACGAGGTCCACCTCGGCGGGCTTGGGCGGGTCCACGCGCACCTTGCCCTCGGTCACGAGCACCTCGACGTCGTCGTCGCGCAGCCGGACGTTGAAGACCGTGCCGACCGCCCGGACGCGCACGTCGCCCGCCGTGACGATGAACGGCCGGTCGGGGCCGAGCTTGGCGACGGTGAAATGGGCCTCGCCGCGCACGAGCCGGATGCGGCGCTCCGCGCCGGCGAAGTCGACCTCGATCTCGGCGCCCTGGTTGAGCTCGACGACCGAGCCGTCGGTGAGCGTGCGGACCTCGGCCGAGTGGCGGACCACGCGGGCGCTGCCGGCCGGTTCGCCGACGGGGGCGGGGCGGAAGGCGACGAACCCGAGCGCCACCGCCGCGGCGGCCGCGAGCGGCGCCAGCCAGCGCCGGCGGCGCGGGCGGGGGAGGGCGAGGAGGTCGGGATTGGGGCGGGCGCTGTGGGCCGGGCGCCATTCCGCCAGCTGGTCGAGCGCGCCCCAGGCCTGCTCGACGCGGCGCAGGGCCGGGCCATGGCGCGGGTCGGCGCGCAGCCATTCGAGGTACGCGTCCTGCTCGGCCGGCGTCAGGCCGCGGTCGCGGCGCGCGGCCCACGCGGACGCCGCGGCTTCGAGCGGATCGGAGACGGGAGCGCGGTCGTCCATGGGTCAGGGCAGCCCGTGCCGGGCGAGGAAGTCCGCGCAGCGGCGCATGCCGTTGGCCACCTGCACCTCCACCGTGTGCTCCGAGATGCCGAGCTGGGCCGCGATCTCCTTCTGGGGCAGGCCGTAGATCTTCCGCAGGGTCAGCACCTGGCGGCAGCGGTCGGGGAGGGATTGGATGGCCTGGGTCAAGATTTCGAGTTCCTGGTGGTGCGCCGCGCTTTCCGCGACGCCCCGTCCGTCATCGTAGACGGGCGAGCCGGGGTTTTCCGTTAGGGGCTCGAACGCGACCACGCGGCGGCGGCGGATCAGGTCGATGGCCACGTGCCGCGCCGAGGTGAAGAGGAGGGCGCGGGGCGTGCGGACCTCCCCGCGCTCGCGCGCCCGCAGCACGCGGGCGAAGGCCTCCTGCACGATGTCGTCGACGTCGGTCAGCTCCGGGAACTGCGCCCGCAGCCAGCCCCGCAGCGCCGGCTCGTGCGGCTGCACCTCGGCGGCGAACCAGCGGGCGGTCTCCTGGGATTCGGGGCTCACGGGCGGATCGGACAGGCGCGAGAAGACCCCCGGGGCCGGGGCGAGTCGAGGCGTTTCCCCGTCACGCCCGGCGGCTCGGTTGCAGGGCGGGGTCTCCCGACCCCGCCGAGAACGTCGTTTCCGGCCTCGCTGCCGAGAACGCGCGCGGACGACGGCGGGGGCGTCCCGCGGCCGCGGGACCGCCCTACAACCAAGCCGGCTCTTCCAGATTTCCTGATTCCCCTATCCCGAGTGCCCCTGGCCTTCCGCACAAAGCACCCGTTCACCCGCGGCATCGAGGAGGAGCCCGCCTTCGCCCAGCCTTCGGCGGACGGGCCCGATCCCACCGCAAACGTCTGTGGGCGGGGTCTCTCGAACCCGCCGCGAACGTCGTTTCCGGCTTCGCTGCCGAGAACGCGCGCGGACGACGGCGGGGTCAGGAGACCCCGCCCTACATCGGGCCCCGGGTTCGGGCTGGCGTGGCGCATGCGGACTGGTTGACTGCGCGGCTTCCGATGTCCGCCGAATCCGCCGTCCCCGTTACCGAGGAATCCCCGCTCCGCGCGGGCCTGCGCAGCGCGCGCGCCACGGCGCTGCCCGGCGCCGTGCTCGTGTCGGCCGCCGCCGCGGTCGTGGTCGCGTACTACCACAGCCCGTCGTTCCACGGCCTGCTCGAGCACGTCGCGGCCTTCCGCATGCGGTGGGGACTCGGCTACTCGGTGGTCGCGACCTCGCTGTTCGCGGGCGTCATCCCGTTCCTCTACCTGCGCCTCAACCGCGCGACCGCGGCGGCCCATCCGTGGCCGCACCTCCTTTTCTTCGCGGTTTTCTGGGGCTGGAAGGGAGCCGAGGTGGACCTCTTCTACCGACTGCAGGACCACCTCTTCGGCTCCGGGGCGGACTTCGCGACGATCGGGTCGAAGCTCCTGTTCGACCAGATCGTCTACAACGGCTGCTACGCCGCGCCCTACGGCGTGCTCGTGTACGCCTGGAAGGACGCCGGCTTCCGCTGGGCGGAGCCGCTCGCCGACCTGCGTCGGCCGCGCTGGTACTACCGGCGCGTGTTCGCGGTGATGGTGGCGGTCATGGGCGTGTGGATTCCCGCGGCGGCCTGCATCTACGCCCTGCCGCTGGCCCTGCAGCTTCCGCTCAACTCCATCGTGAACTGCTTCTGGGTCATCCTCTTCTCGCTCATCACCGCGCGGACCGCCGACCCCCGGCCGCGGTCCTGATCCCAGCGCCGGCCACCGCCGTGAACCACGGAAGCGCGGAGATCACGGAGGAAAGCTCCGCAGGATGCCGTTGAGGGGCCTTCCGAGCGGGGCCTCCGCCAGAGTCGGCGCCGCCTTCGGTGGGTCTGTCTCTCCGTGTCCTCCGTGCCTCGGTGGTTCCCCTCTCGGAACCGAATCCAAACCCCCGCGCGGATTGCCGACCCTCGCCTTTCGACCGTCGCCCTTCGACGCGTCAGTTAGTCCTCAGGGGCTATGGTTGTCTCGGCCCGGGCGTGCTAGGATGACCGTCCTATCGTCATGACCGCGTCCGCCGCCCCCGCCCCCGACCTGCCCCCCCTGCTCGGCCTCATCGGCCGCACGCCGCTGCTCGCGCTGCGTTTCGCGGAGGAGGACGTGACGATCCACGCCAAGGCCGAGTTCCTCAACCCCAGCGGGTCGATCAAGGACCGCCTCGCCGCCTGCATCCTGCTCGACGCCCGCGCGCGGGGGCTGCTCCGGCCCGACTCGGTCGTGCTCGAATGCACGAGCGGCAACACCGGCATCGCCCTCGCCATGGTCGGCGCGGCGCTCGGCGTCCGCGTGCGCATCCTCATGTCCGACACCGCCAGTGTCGAGCGGCGGCACCTGATGCGCCACTTCGGGGCCGAATTGCAGCTGTTCAAGGCCGACCGCGGCTACCGCACCGGCATCGAGATGGCGGAGGAGATGGCGGCGCGCGACCCCCGCTACTTCCTGCCGCGGCAGTTCGCCAATCCCCTCAACGCGCAGGACCACGTGGACCACACCGGCCGCGAGATCCTCGCGCAGCTGCCGGGGCGGATCGACGCGTTCGTCAGCGGCTACGGCACCGGCGGCACGCTCAACGGCTGCAGCCGCGCCCTGCGGGTCGCCCACCCGGGACTCAAGGTCGTGGCGATGGAGCCGGCCGAGGCCGCCATGCTCAGCGGCGAGTCGCCCTGCTGCCACCACATCGAGGGCGTGGCCGGGGGCTACCTGCCCCCGCTGCTGGAGGGCGTGCCCGTGGACTGGCCGGAGAAGGTCGCGAGCGCCGACGCGCTCGCCATGACCCGCCGCCTGGCCCGGGAATTCGGCCTGCTGGTCGGCACCTCCGCGGGCGCCAACGTCGTCGCCGCCCTCCGCACGGCCCGCCGCCTCGGCCCCGGCGCGGTCGTGGTCACCATCCTCTGCGACCGCGCCGAGCGCTACTACTCGACGAAACTCTTCGCGGAAACCCCGGTCTCGTCCGTCTAGGAAGCGACGGGCCGCCCCTCGGCCCGGTCCTCCGGTTTGAAATCTCCGCCCGTCCCGCCTATTCTCATGCCCATGTCGCTCCGCCGCCTCCTCGCCGCCCTGTCGGTCCTCCTTCTCCTCTCCGCCGGCGCCGGGACGCTTGGCGCCAAGCCGGTGCGCAAGGGCGCGGTCACGGCGGAGCTCGTGGCCGCCGAGGCCTCGATCCAGCCGGGCCGCCCGTTCTGGGTCGCGCTGCGCCTCGACCACGACCCCCACTGGCACACGTACTGGATCCAGGCCGGCACGGGCTACCCGACCTCGCTGGCGTGGACGCTGCCTCCGGGCTTCACCGCCGGCCCGATCGTCTGGCCCGCGCCCTACGCGGTGAAGGACTCCGCCGGGACCGTCACCGGCAATGGCTACGAGGGCCGCGTCCACCTCTTCACGCGCATCACGCCCCCGGCCGACCTCCCCGCGGGCGGCACCGTCACCCTGCAGGCGATGGCCGAGTGGCTGATGTGCAAGGACTCGTGCGAGCCGGGCGACGCCCAGCTCGCGCTCGCGCGGCCGGTCCGCGCGGAGGCGCCGGCGCCGGACGCGTCGGTCGCCGGCGAGTTCGACGCCGCGTTCGCCGCGCTGCCGGGTCCCTCCCGGGCGTGGGCCTTCAGCGCGCAGCGCGACGGCGCGAAGGTGACGCTGCGCATCACGGCGCGCGACGGCCGGCCGGCCGATTTCGGCGAGCTGCGGTACTTCGACGAGAACGCCCTGGTGGACTACGCCGCGCCGCAGCCCGTGCGGCAGGACGGCGCGACCACCGTGCTCGAGCTCGCGGTCGCGGGCGACGCCGCGGCCGACGCGCCCGGCCTGAAGGGCGTGCTCACGGCCGCGCGCGGGTTCGGTCCCGGCGAGCCGCGGGCGCTGGCGCTCGACGCGCCCTTCGAGGTGAAGGAGCCCATCAAGGCCGCGGCGGCCGGCGCGACCCCCGGCGCCACTC